>DAIOVK010000178.1:0-6291 GCA_036759045.1 Kapaibacterium sp. (SeqCode)
GTAATAGTTAAAATTTTGCTAAAAAAACAAAGTTTTTGGGAGTAATAGTATAACTTAGCACTGTCATTCTGATCGCAGCGGAGAATCTCACAAGTATTTGATACCACATAGTTTGAGATTCTTCTCTGCGCTCAGAATGACAGTTAAAATTTCAAACAACATTTATTAATATGTTTCGTTTCAAATAGGAAATGATATAAGAATCCATAATCCATAAACCATAAACCATAAACTAATGACCATTAACCATTAACCAATTTAAAAGAAGATTCAATGAATTTTGAGAAAGAAAAGATTGGCGTTTTGCTCTACTTGGGTATTCCTACATAAATGTAGGAAATACCGCCGCAGAGTTTTTTCATATATGTAGATTTATATGAGTTTGTATAATGCATTTTTTGTAAGAAATCATTTCCGCAAGGGAAAGCCGCCACTGTATCGTTTAAATATTTGTAGGCAGAAAAGTTTTTAGCAACTTTCTTGCCTACAAAAGGAATGATGTAGAAAGAGTAAAATTTAAACATTAATCCCCATAAGCCCTTCGGTACTCCGAACTCAAGAATCACTACACGTCCGTTTGGTTTCACTACTCTTGCCATTTCTTTTAAAGCCAAATCTAAATGGGCTACATTTCTAACGCCGTAACCAATCGTGCAACAGTCAAAAGTGTTATCTTTATAAGCCAACTCTTCTACATCGGCAATGTCAAAATCTATATTAAGTAATGTATTTGCTTTGCCTTTAGCAATGTCTAACATTTCTTCTGTAATGTCGGTAGCAAGGACAGAGCCATTTTCTCCGACAGCATCAGCAAGTAAAATTGCAATGTCTCCTGTTCCTGAAGCACAATCTAATGCCTTTGCTCCCTTTTTGAGCTTACATAGCTTAACGGTTTTCTTTTTCCATAAACGATGAAGCCCAAAAGAGAGCAAATCATTCATTAAATCGTATTTATCTGCAATAGCAGAAAACATATCCTTTACTTGCGTATTCATTTTAAACTAAAATTTCTCGTTCATGATAATGAGTATGCAAAAGCTTGTGACTCATCTCACTATTTGGATGACCAAGGAATTCTTCATAAATTCTCTTAATTGATGGATTGTTATGCGAAGTCCTAATGCTTTCTTTTTCGTCAATTTTATAAAGTGCCTGCATTCTTGCACGAATCGCATCAAGGTCTGCGCCGATTGGTTGACCACCACCAGCGATACATCCGCCGGGGCAGCTCATTATTTCGATAAAATGATATACTTTCTTTCCGGAAATAATATCATCAAGCACCTTACGGGCATTATCCAATCCGTTTGCGACAGCAACGTTAACTTCCAAATCGCCAATTTTTATAGTTGCTTCTTTTAATCCGTCTAAGCCACGAAGTTCTTTTATTGCCTGAACTTTTAATTCTTCACCGGTTAAGAGCCAGTAAGCAGTTCTAACTGCAGCTTCCATAACGCCTCCAGTAACTCCGAATAATTTTCCAGCAGTGCTTCTGTCTCCGAAAGGATTGTCTGCCAGAACCGGACTTATCGAATTAATATCAAGACCTTTCATTTTAATCAATTTAACTAATTCGCGTGTAGTCAAGACAGCATCAATATCATCGTTGCCTTTGTAAGACATTTCTGGTCTTCCAGCTTCAAATTTCTTTGCAGTGCAGGGCATAATAGAAACGCTATAAATATCTTCCGGCTCAAGATTTTGATTTTTTGAGAAATAATTTTTGATTAAAGCACCGAGCATTTGCTGTGGGCTTTTGCAAGTTGAAAGATTCTTTATAAATTGAGGATAAGATTGTTCTACGAACTTAATCCAACCGGGTGAGCAGCTTGTGAACATTGGAAGATTTTCATTTTTCTTAATGCGTTCAACAAGCTCTGAAGCTTCTTCCATAATGGTTAAGTCTGCAGAGAATGAAGTTTCAAAAACTTTATCGAAACCAATTTGTTTGAGAGCATTAGCCATAACACCGGCTACATCTTCTCCGGCTCTTACGCCGAACTCTTCACCGAGCGTAACGGAAACGCTGGGAGCAATCTGGCAAACTACTGTCTTTTTGGGGTCTGCAATAGCATTTAAGACATTTTTAATGCTGCTTTGTTCGGTTAAAGCACCGGTGGGGCAAACATTAATACATTGTCCGCAATTGATACAGCTTGAGATGTTGATACCTTCGTTAAAAGCAGTTCCAACAAAAGCACGGCTACCGCGTCCGATGAAATCAATAGCAGAAATGCCTTGGACTTCTTCACAAACGCGGATACATCTTCCGCAAAGAATACATTTTGCAGGGTCGCGGACGATAGAAGGACTTGAATAATCAAGATGATGCTCTGATTTTTTAGCAAGGAATTTCCTATCGGTTACGCCGGCAATTTCCGATAATTTCTGCAATTCGCAATTCATATTTCTTGGGCAATAAAGGCAATCGTCCGGGTGATTTGCAAGTAAAAGCTCAACAATGGTTTTACGTGCATTAACTACTCTTTGGCTATCAGTATAAATTTTCATTCCTTCAGAAACCGGAAAGGCGCAGCTTGGAATCAAATCAGCGAAGCCCTCAATTTCTACAACACACATTCTGCAAGAACCAGTTGGGGTCATTCCTTCAAGGAAACAAAGAGTAGGAACGGTTATACCAGCTCTTTTTAATGCAGTTAGAATAGTTTCGCCCGGTTTTGCTTCAATTTTTTTATTATTTACTTCTATGTTAATCATTTTATTCTCCAATATCATTCTACATTAATTGCATTAAATTTACATACATCAACGCAGGAGCCACAACCGATACACTTATCGTGAATTATGTGGTGTGGATGTTTTAATGTGCCAAGGATAGCATCTGCAGGGCAGGCGCGAGTGCAAAGAGTACAGCCGGTACAAGCATCTGGGATAATTGTAAATGTAAGCAATCCTTTACATACTTTAGCAGGGCATTTTCTTTGAAATATATGTGCTTCATATTCTTCCTTAAACCATCTTAATGTGCTAAGAACAGGATTAGGTGCAGATTTGCCGAGACCGCACAAACTTGTATCTTTGATTACATTTGCCAAACTCTTCATATTAATTATACTTTGATAACGTTCGAGTTCTTCAGCTGTTTGTTGTCCTTGTTTAGAAACAGAAGTAATTCTGTGCAAAATTTCTAGCAACTGCTTTGTGCCTTCGCGGCAGGGAATACATTTTCCGCAACTTTCTCTTTGAATGAAATCCATAAAGAAAGTAGCAACATCAACCATACAGGTTCTTTCGTCCATAACGACAAGTCCGCCGGAGCCCATCATCGCACCAACTTGTTTAAGAGATTCATAATCAATTTCAGTGTCAATAAGACTTTCTGGAATGCAACCACCGGAGGGGCCACCGATTTGGACTGATTTGTATTTTAAACCATTTGGAATACCACCACCTATTTTATATACGATTTCTCTTACTTTTGTTCCCATTGCAACTTCAACTAATCCAGTGAAAGTTATATTACCGGAGAGAGCAAATACTTTTGTTCCTTTGCTTCTTTCAGTTCCAATAGAGCTAAACCAATCAGCACCATTTTTAATAATTTTAGGGACATTAGCAAGAGTTTCTACGTTATTAATAACGGTTGGTTTACCGAAAAGACCACTCACAGCGGGGTAGGGAGGACGTGGTTTCGGCATACCTCTTTTTCCTTCAATTGAATTAAGCAATGCTGTTTCTTCACCGCAAACGAAAGCACCTGCACCCATTTTAATAACAATTTCAAGATTGAAACCTGTATCAAGGATATTAGTTCCAAGTAATCCATATTCTTTTGCTTTTTCAATAGCAATTTTTAAGTGTTTGATTGCTAAAGGATATTCAGCCCGAATATAGACATAAGCTTTGTTAGCGCCGATTGCATAAGCAGCAATAGCCATACCTTCGAGCAATTTATATGGGTCTCCTTCAATTACAGCTCTGTCCATAAAAGCACCGGGGTCACCTTCGTCTGCATTACAAACGAGGTAACGCTGTTTTTCCTGAGCATTCTGAGAGAATTTCCATTTTCTTCCGGTAAGGAAGCCGCCGCCTCCTCTTCCTTTTAGTCCGCTACGTTCAATTGTATCGCAAATTTCGATAGGAGTATGAAGACGTAGTGCTTCTGATAATGCCTGAAAGCCGCCACGTGCAATGTATTCATCTATATTGGTTGGATTAATAATTCCGCAGTTATCAAGGACCCAGCGGGTTTGATGCTTGAAGAATGGATGTTCGTCTAGATAAGGAACATTTTTATATGCTTCAAGTTTTTCATTTCTATGCTGACCGAAAAGATGTTTTTCATTTATTTTATCATTAAAGAAATCAGTAAAGATTTCGTTAACAGTATCTCCTGTAACTTGTTTGAAAGAAAGACGGGCTTTGCCGGGCATTTGAATATCCATAATTGGTTCAAGAGCGCAAATACCAATACAGCCGACATCAACTATATCAACTTCCATTCCTTTTTTTTCAAAGAAATTTTTAATTTCTGTTTTTGTTTTGCCTGCTCCAGCTCCGAGACCGCAAGTTCCAGTGCCGAGAAATACAACTGGTTTATCAATTTCTTCGTATCTTAATTTTGTGAAGTTTTTATTTAATAAATCTTTGCATTCTTCATTCGTATGGCACTTTGGTTCAGAATTTAAGCAATCAATATAATCGTTGCAGGGCTTTTCGCTTTCATGCCAGCATTCGTCGCAGCATTTTATACTTTTATAATTACTCATTGTTTTTGCCCTCACTTCTTAAACCTTTTATTATTTTTTTAATTTTTTTGTTATCAACATTAGCATGGAACTCTCCATTGATACAAACAAGTGGAGCAAGTCCGCAAGCACCAAGACAAGCAACAACTTCTATGCTAAACAATCCATCTCGAGATGTTTGTCCGGGATTTATTTTTAATTCTCTTTTTACTGTATCTAATAGATTCGAAGAACCTTTTACGTGACAAGCGGTTCCGCGGCATACCTGGATATGGAATTTACCAGGAGCGTTAAAACGGAATTGATTGTAAAATGTAGCTACTCCATAAATTTTACTTGTTGGGAGCTTTAAATGTTGTCCTACTCTTACAACCATTTCTTTTGACAAATATCCTTCAACGCTTTGAATATCTTGCAAAAGGGGAATTAAATATTCTCTTTTTGCTTCAGGATATTTTTCGATTATATGTTCAATTGTAGACATTGACATTGTTTTTCCTTTTATATATTTCTTGAAAAGAATGCAACTTTTTCTAAAGAGACCATCATATCAATATTTTCTACGACTATGCTGCTTGGCAGGTTTAATTTTACAGGTGTAAAATTAAGTATTCCGTTGATGCCAAAACTAATTAAGTCAAGTGCTACTGATTGTGAGGATTCTTTATTTGTTGTTAATATTGCAATTTTTATATTATTTTCCTGTATTGTTTTTTTTAAGTCATCAATGTGAAAGACACGGACCCCGTGAAATACTTTATTAATTTTTCTTTCATCTACATCAAAACCAGCGATAATTTTTAAATTACTTTCCATCGAATTGCTATAATCCATAATAGCTCGTCCTAAATTACCAATTCCTACAATTATAACAGGTTCAGGAGTACTACTATCAATCAATTTTGTGATTGCTTTGATTAACTCTACTATGTTATATCCATAAGCAGGAGAGCCATTATAGCCAATTTCCATCAAATCGCGGCGAACCTGTGATGGCTTTGCATTCAATATACTTGCTATCTTATAAGAATATGTATGAGTTTCTCCCAAACTTGCAAAAGCCCTTAACAGTTTCCTATAGATGATTAGTCTTTCGATTGTTTTATAAGATATTTTTTTCATAAAGTATATATTTTCACATTGTTAAAAATCTAACATCAAAATTAAGCAATTTTTCAATACAAGTCAAGTTTTTTTTTAATTAATTTTTTTTAATTATTTAATCATTTTTTGGTGATATGTTCTAAAAGATTGAATGGTAAAGGTTTCTGAAGGTTTAGAAAGATTAGATAGTTTTGATATTTCACTTTCGCAAAGTAAAAAAAATTTTAGAAAGTGAAATTATTCTGACTTTGCGAAAGTTTCATAACTTTCGTAAAGTTTTTGGATTATAAGAAATAGTGATGTCATTGATAAACGAAGTGAGGGATGAATTAATATGATAAGTTTTATAAAATTTAATACACTAGCTTTAAAGAATTATAAAACTAGTAATAAAAATTGTAATTGATTTTGCGGAGAAGGTGAGAGTGCAACTGCTTTTATTCTAATAACTTAATATAAACTTAAATTAATTGTTTTA
>DAIOVK010000179.1:0-6273 GCA_036759045.1 Kapaibacterium sp. (SeqCode)
CGATGGTAATGAAAATGCTCTTACCCGTTACGAAAAGAAAGACATTACTAAATTCTTGACTGTAAACAATAATCCTGATAAGAAAAACTTAATTATTGGTAGCCAGGAAATGTTGAGAGCAAACGTTGCTACTGACCCAACATTTCTTCAAACATATTTAAGTTTAACCAATCCAAGAGTTGTAGGTGCTGCTATTCCATATAATCCAATAACTGGTGGTGGAAGCTATGCAAACAATACAGTAGTTGGTGTTTCTGTTGGCAGAAATTTAACTGAAAGAGTAATCGCAACTGGTTACGCATCAGACGCAGCTCCTCTTGCTGGCTTAGTAAATGTTTATACTGCTGGCGAAGGTTTAGCCCGTCAGGCATACTATTATTCAAATCATACTGCAAGTCCGTTACTTGATAGTACTATGGGTGTTGCTACTGCAACTATTTCAAGAAACGTAATTTCACTTGGCGTTGAATGGAGACATTGGGCAAATATTCGCACAGTTCTTGAAGCTATTACCGACTTCGTTCAAAATAATGATGGTAAGATTATTCCAGTTAATTTAGTTAGCTTTGAAGCCATTCCAATTGGAAGCAGAGTTGAATTAAACTGGGCTACTGCAAGTGAATATAACACTGACAGATTTGAAGTTGAACGTAAACTCGTTAGCAATCTTGAATCAGCAAACTTCGAAAGAATTGCAACTGAAAAAGCTGCAGGTTTAAGCAATTACTATAAAGAATACGGACCAGTCGTTGATAGAAGCGTTAAAATGAACAATACTTATGTTTATCGCTTAAAGACTATCGACAAAGACGGTCAATGGCAATACAGCGACGAAGTTGAAGTTACTCTCGAAGGTTCAACTCTTAACTGGCTCGGAACTGCTGTTCCAAACCCGGCAAAAGATGAAGCTAAATTTGAATTTTCATTAAAAGATGCTGCTTACGTAGAAGTTCTTCTATATGATATTAACGGTAATTTAGTAAATACATTATTCGAAGGTAATGCTTCTGCTGGCGTAAATCAAGTAAAAATTAACTGCAACAATTTATCATCTGGACTTTATAACTACGTCCTCAAAGTTGATGGTAATATCTTTAATCAACAGATTAATGTTGTCAAATAATTTTTAATGAATTAAATTTTATTGAAACAGCCCTTTTTTAAGGGCTGTTTTTTTTGTATTTTTGTATTTTTTTTAAATAAAAAATTGTATCTTTTTTCAATCATAATCATTAGCTTTAATACCTGCAAAATTACTTTGCAATGTATTAAATCAGTTTACAAAACCTGCCCTAACGAGCAATTTGAAATTATTGTCGTTGATAATGATTCAAAAGATGATACTGTTTTTCAGATTAAAAATACTTTCCCTGAAGTAAAAGTAATTCAAAACAAAAAAAACTTGGGTTATGCTGCTGCTGCAAATATTGGGGCTAAGGCAGCAAATTCAGAATTTATTATTGTATCTAATTCCGATATTATTTTCCTACCAAATTCAATTCAGTTGCTAATTCAATATCTGAAGCAAAATCCAAAGGTTGGTATTGTCGGACCTCAGCAGCTTTTTCCAAATGGCAAACCACAATACAGTTATAATGATATACCCGGTATTAAACGTTCTTTAATTGAACTTTTTTTTATTAATTCACTTAAACCAGTAATTAATAATATTAAATTAAAATTAAAAATTTGTCAAAATCCAAAGCTGGTTGGTTATCTAGATGGTGGGGTAAACGTTATAAGGAAAACAGCATTTCAATCAATTAACGGTTATGATGAAAGATTTTTCTTTTATTCTGAAGAAGTGGATTTATGCTATAGATTAAAAAAGAGTTGCTGGAAAGTCGTATTTTTTCCTCAATCAAAAGTTATTCACTTAAGAGGTGCAAGCAGCAATAATAATGATAATCTAATTAATAACTATAATGCACTCGCGAATAGTAAAATTAAATTCTGCAAAAAATATCATTCAAATTTTTATGTATCTTTCTATATATTTTTGCAGATTTTATATAATTTCTCAAATGAAAAAATCTGGAAATTCTTAAATTTAATTTTTTGGAAAAGGGATTTTTCAAATAGAATTTATTATTTTAAAAGTACAAAGAAAATATTTTTTAAAAGTATAGGGAAAAATAATGGAGCATAATCAATACGATTTAGTAATTGCATACAGGATTTATCCGAAAATATCAAAGGTCCCGGCAGTTTTTCCAAATGATAAGTATAAGTTATCGGAATTCTGTTTTAAATCGCTTATAAGCTCATTTGCAGGGAAAATAAGGGCAAAATTTTATGTTATATTAGATGGCTGCCCGCCTGAATATAAAGATTTATTTTTGAACAATTATGATAAAAATTCAATTGAATTTATTGAGATGAACGGAGTTGGTAATCCTATAACTTTTAAAAAGCAAATCGAAATTTTACTAAAACAGAATGAAAGTGAATACATTATGCTGGCAGAAGATGACTATTTTTATTTGCCAAATTGCTTTTATGAGTTAACCGATTTTTTGAAAAATAATAAAGATGCTGATTTCGTTACTGTTTACGATCATCTAGATTATTACACTGATAAAATACAGGGTTGTAAGGCAGATTTTAAAATTTTTAAGAATAGATACTGGAGAAGCGTACCAGCTACCTGTATGACCTTTCTAACAACAAAAACGACTTTAGAAAAAGCAAAGAATGTTTTTTTAACTTATACCAGAAAGAACTATGATGCGAGTATTTGGTTGGTACTTACAAAGAAAAATATTTTTAACATTCCGCTTATTTTCGATTCTCTATTCAAAAATAAGCTGAATTTGAAAATAATTGCAAAAGTATGGATTTATACTCCTTTATATGCCTTATTTGGTAAGAAATTCAAGTTATGGAATCCGATGCCGACTATAGCAACGCACTTAGAAAAACCATTTTTAGCACCAATAATCAGATGGGAAGAATATTTTGCAAATAAAGATAGTAAATAAATTTTTTTGATTTGAATAATTTTATTAATTTTGAATTTGTTTGACAAAAAGCAAATAACATTATTTTAAAAAATATGGAGTAGAAAATGGCTTACAAAATAACAGATGAATGTATAAGCTGCGCCGCATGCGAATCAGAATGCCCAACAAGTGCTATTTCCGAAGGAGACGGTATTTTCGTTATTGACCCAAATTTATGCGTTGAATGCAAGGGTCATTATGATGAACCTCAATGTGCTTCAGTATGCCCGGTAGATTGCTGCGTACCAGCATAATTTCATTTTATTTTTTTTATCCCTCCTTAATAAAAGGGGGGAGAGTTACTTTTGAACTCCAGACATTTCGTTTTTTTTCGCTGTTTTAGAATTAATCAATAAAATGTTAATTGAGTATTACTTTCAGTCATTAGTCATTAGTCATTAGTCATTGGTTTTTGTATGAATACTAATAACTAATGACCAATAACCAATGACCAATAACTGAAAAATAAAGAATTAATTTATTTGTAAAAATAACAAACCAAATCTCATAACTACTTTACTATTGCTATTGTTTCAGTATTTATAAAATCCTTTCTTTTTGCTCCCTTTTCTTTTTCAAACTTTTTTCTACAAATATCTTTTCCTTTGTAATCGGCGATTTCTCCGTATAATACATTAACGTTGAATAAGTCGATGGCGTTGGAGTGAATACTTGCACCTGCTCAGGATTGATTTTCAAATCATTTTTTATAAAGCTTTTCAGTTCGTTCATATCTTTTTCATAACAATCAGGATGGGCTGCTATGAAGTAGTAAGTTAAAAACTGCTTCTTTCCAATGCTTTTATTAATTTGATAGAATTTATTTTTAAAATCCAATACAGAATGAACAGCTTCCTTTCCCATCGCTTTTAAAACACGTTTTGAAATATGCTCCGGTGCTATTTTCATTTGTCCTGAAACGTGATGTTCTATTATGTCTTTCAGGTATTTTTCACCATTTTGTCTGTCTGCAAGGACGAGTTCAAAGCGAATACCTGAGCCGACAAATATATTTTTTATTCCGGGTATTTTACGTAATTCTTTTAGTAATTCAATAAGTTCAATGTGATTATTGTTTAAATTTTTGCAAATATTTGGACTAATACAGTTTTTACTGCATTTAAAATTTTCTCGCTCAGATTTGCAACCCATACCATACATATTTGCAGAAGGTCCGCCAATATCGGAAATATTCCCTTTAAATGTCTTTAATTTTGAAATTCTTTTTACTTCTTTAAGGATAGATTCTTTACTTCGGCTTAGGATTTTATTTCCCTGATGAATAGCAATGCTGCAAAAATTACATTCGCCAAAGCAACCACGATGAGAAGTAACTGAAAAACGAATAGTATCCAATGCCTTGATTTTTCCCTGTTCTTTATAAAAGGGGTGAGCATCTCGCTCAAAATCCAATTCATAGTTTGAATCAAGTTCAGTTTGACATGGTGGCGATTGCGGTGGATTATGAACAAGGAAACGATTAGCGTGCTGCTGATACATTCCATTTTCTTCCTGTAATTTATTGCTTTTGTAGAATGTATTAAACATTTCGATGAAACTGTCTTTATCCTTTAAAACATCTTCATAGCTTGGCAGTTCGATAAAATCGTCCGGCTTTTCATTTGAAAGATAGCAAATACCTTTCGTATCCTTCCAGTTGATTTGATTCTTTATTTTGAAAGCTAATTCTGAAATTGCTTTTTCGCCCATACCATAAACAAGAATATCGGCTTTTGAATCAAGCAGAACAGAACGGCGTATTCTATCGCTCCAGTAGTCATAGTGGGCAATTCGGCGCATACTTGCTTCAATGCCACCGAGAATAATTGGTTTTTTAGCTTTTGAAAAACGTTGGATTAAATTCGTATAAATTAGTGTCGCTCTGTCTGGTCGCCGAATATTTTGTTCACCCGGAGTTAAATCGTCTGTTCTTCTTTTTTTTAGAAGTGCGGTGTAGTTTGCTACCATTGAATCGACGCAGCCGGCGCTTATGCCCCAAAAAAGTTCTGGTTCGCCAAGACGCAATATATCTTTTTCGCTGTTAATATCGGGTTGGGCTATTATTCCTACTCTGTAACCTTGTTTGATTAATAGCTTTCCGATTAGCACTATTCCATCGTAATATGTATCTATATAAGTATCGCCAGAAACAAGGATGATATCAAGGGAATTCCAGTTTAGTTGATTAAGTTCGTTTGCAGTTGTAGGTATAAACATTGTATATTATTTTGATAATTTTTTTTATGATGTTAAATCAGAAACGAAATAGAATGTTTTTAATTTTAAACGAGGGAAATCAATATTTATAAGAGATGAGATAAGGTTTAGAAAGATTAGAAGGATTAGATTTAACTTTCGCAAATTAAAAAAGAATAGTCATACTATCAGCAAGCTGTTCGCATGACAAGAAATAAAGTCATGTGAACAACGGAGTTGCTCGTATGACTTAGATGAAAAAAATAGAAAAAATTTTATTTTTTTTCTTGCATATTTCATTTTTTTTTTTTATATTGCTCTAGTTAAAATAATCAAGAAAAAAATGAGAAAAAAATAGGAAAAGGACTAATATTTTATAAGATATAGAAAAAAAATCCCCTGCTCCAAATTTACGATAAAAAAGCAGGGGCAAATTAATACATTAATTTATATACTAATTTACGAGGTTTTTATGAAAAAAGCAACGTTAATTTTCGCAGCATTAGCTATAATGTTTATGGCTAATATGAATACTAAAGCACAATGCCCGGAGAATTATTTCTTTTCCACAAGAACTGTCCTAATTGATGGATGCTGGTATATGTATTCTTTCTGCCTTGGTATTAATCAATGGGGACTTCATGAAGTCAAGCTAACAGACATTCAAATATTAGCTCCTTGCACAGGTGATAATTTTGAAGCAAATAGCCAGTATATTACTGATGAAATTTTAAAAGACCTTGCTGATAGCGGATGGCTCTATTATCTTTGGGGCTATGAAATCCCTGAATGTCCGGGGCAACTCTGCCTTGTTAGGTGGTATGATGCCATCTGTTATAATGGATGGTATTATGAGGGACCACCAGACCCACCAGACTCACCTGTTGACCTTGCTAAATATAATTTCTTAGAAAATTTAGAAACTGTTGGAGTTTGGAAAATGAATAAATGTATTGATTCTTTATCAAGGTCATGTGGCGAAACAATAAGAATTTGCTGGGAATTAAGAAATGGAGTAAGGACATTAGTTTTAACAAGGACTGGTTCGGCTTATGGACCGCCTTGCCCAACAGAC
>DAIOVK010000180.1:0-6265 GCA_036759045.1 Kapaibacterium sp. (SeqCode)
TGAATGTGGACAGCCACTTCATTGCTTCGATTTATCCTGCGTTGAAAATAATACTATTGTTGTCAAAACAGCTTTGGAAGGTGCAAAATTCACTACTTTAGACAGCAAGGAAAGAATTTTGGACAGCGAAATGCTAATGATTTGCGATGAACATAAGCCAATCGCAATAGCTGGTGTTATGGGCGGAGAAAACAGCGAAATTAAGGAAACGACTACTGATGTTCTTATTGAATCAGCGTTATTCCTTCCTACTTCTATCAGACGCACTTCAAAAAAACTTGGTATTTCGAGCGATGCTTCTTATCGCTTTGAACGAGGTATTGATTATGACAGAGTTATTTGGGCTGCCAGCCGAACTGCTCAACTTCTTGTTGAACTTGCAGGTGGAATCTGCGATAAAGGTATAATCAATAATAATCCTGTTAAGCAGAATCCCCATCATTGCACTATTCGCTGGCAAAGAGCTTGCGATTTGATTGGTTTAGAAATATCACCTGAGCATATTGTTGATATGCTTGAACGCCTTGGGTTTAAACTGATTCATCAGGATAACTTATCTGGAACTTTTGCTGTCCCTTCATTCAGAGTGGATATAGAACAGGAAATAGATTTAATTGAAGAAGTTATCCGACTTTACAATTACGATAATCTTATTCCGGATTATTCAAGTAAAATTGATTTTTCAACAATAAGTGGTTTGAAAAATCTTGCTGCACCTGAACTTCGTGGGAAGCTTAAGAATTTCTTTATTTATAGTGGCTACAACGAAATGCTCACTCAAAATATGATTTCTCCGGCAATAGCTAAATTGTTTGTGAAAGATGAAGAATCAATTGTTCATATAGCCAATCCTTTGCGTGAAGAGCTTTCTATAATGCGTCCGTCCCTTGTGCCTTCTGTTCTTCAGGTAATCGACAATAATTTGAAAAACGGTAACAGTTCTCTTCGTTTATTTGAATTAGGAAAGGGCTTTTTAAAAGCAAATGAGGAGCAACAAACTATGCTTCCCGGCTTCTATGAATTTGAGCAGTTGGTAGTTGCTGTTACCGGCAAAACTGCTCCGAAGCAATGGGCAGCGCCTGCCAAAGATGTAGATTTCTATGATATTAAAGGTATTATTGAAAGTATGTTCGAATTTTTAAAATTCAAAAACTATACATTTAAACCTTTAAATGAAAAGAATACTGTTTTTTCAAATAATTCCCTGCAAATAATTATTGATAACGAACAGGTGGGAATTTTTGGAGATATTTCTAAAAATATATTAAAGAAATTCGATATTGAAACAAATGTTTTCATAGCTTGCATAGATTTAGAAAAAATTTATACTGTTTATAAAAAAGAAATGCAATATACAAAAGTATCGCCATATCCAGCTATGACAAGGGATTTGTGTTTTATATTAAATGATGAAATAGTGTCTGAAGAAATTATTTTAGAAATAAATAAAAAAAATATTGCAATTTTAAAAGAAATTATTATATTTGATATTTATAAAGGAAAGAATATAGAGCAAGGAAAAAAGAGTATAGCATTTTCACTGACATTTCAATCGGAAGAGCGAACTTTAACAGATGAAGAAGTGGACAATATAGTAAAAAATATTATTAATTCAATTGAAAACAAATTTAATGCTCAATTAAGAACTTTTTAGTATGCAGAACAACAACCCAAATAATACTATTGAAGTTGCTCTTAGTAATTTATGGCAAGTCATAAAAAATGTGTCTGAAGAGATTAAATTAACTAAAGAAGAAAAGCAGCAATTCAAAGAAAAGGCAGATGAGTTAGAAAACCGTCTTGTTAGTATGGATTCTGAATTTAAAGAGCTAAAAGAAAAGTTAAGGAATTTGCATCTTGAAACTAATGAGTGGAAAGAGCAGTATCAGGAACTTTCATTAATAAATCAATCGAATTTAACTGAGATTGAGCGACTTAATATTGAAAATTCAAAGATGGAAGACGTTTTCAAAAATAATTTCAGTTTGCAAAAGCAAATCGAAGAGCTCGAAATGCAAATTCAAAAGTCAAATGAGTTAAATGATTCTATTTCGATTGATAATAACAAACTTCATCTGATTAATTCTGAAAACGAAAAGTTAAACAATGAAATTGACAGATTAAAGGTCGTTGAAACTGATTTTAGTTTTGCTAAAGAAGAACTAATCAGAAAAAACCACTCCATCGTTAAACTAAGCACTGAAATTTCTAGCAGTAAAGAATATATTTCTGAGTTAGAAAATCAAGTATTAAGATTAAAAAGTTCAATTGAAAAGTATCAAAACCAACTTAAAGAAAATGATAAAATTATCAAAGATTATTACACTTTAAAAGATGAATATGAATCAATTAAACAGGAAAATATTTCTCATATAAATCAAAAAGAACAATTAGAAAATAAACTCGACTTTGAAAATATTTCTTTTATAAAACAAATAAAAGAGCTTGAAGATAAAATTGAAAAATTAAATATCAGTTTAAATGAAGCCGATAATAATTCCTTAGAGAAAGAAAAAATACTTAATGAATATATACAAAAGATAATTGAACTAAAGCAGGATAATCAGGCGAATGAGAACAGAAGCAACGAATTCACTGAACAATTGAATAAACTGAAAGCTGAAAAAATTGCAAGTGAAATTGCTTTGAATGAAAAAGTAATTCAAATGGAAGAAAAATTAAATACGATTGATATTCAAAGATTAGAATTAGAAAATGAAATAGAAAAATTGGCGAATATTAATCAGGAAAATGAAAAGAATAATGCTCTAATTTGCCAGTTAGAAGAAAAGTTAAATTTCATTGAACAGGAAATACAAAAGAAAAATTCTGAGCTATCAATTGAAACAGAAATAAGAAAAAGCTATGAAATGCAACTAAAAAATCATTCAATTGATTTGAAAACACAATTACCCAAAGAAGAAAAAGCTGTTTTGATTAGTAAAATTGAAAATATATTAAATATATTAGAAGAACACATAGACAATGGAAACAAAGAATACATTGCTGTTCATTAGCATAGAAGTTGAAGATATTGATTTTATTTTAAAAGAATTACACAATATTAATATTTCGCCTTCTGTGGTTATAAAACAAGAAATAAATGAAGTATTATTATACTTAAATAATAATAATCCAGACATTATTATTTGCGGTTCTACTCTTAGAAGCGATTGCATAGATTCTTTAATCAACAGTGTTTTTAAATTAGATAAGCAACCATTAATATTTTTCATCTCTGATATATCTAATTTTGAGCTAATTTTTGAACCAGTCGAACATAAAAACATTTTCTTTTTAGATAAAAATAATTTCAATAATTTTACAAGTATAATTAAAAAAGAACTTTTTTCTAATCAAATTGTTCAAAGTGAAGAGAATCAATTACCTGTAGAAGTTGAACTTAATCATAGTATTATAAGCACCACTCAAGGTTTAGACTTAAAAATTATTCAAAATATTTCTGATATGGTATTTTTGTTAGATGCCAGAACATTTGAACTTCTATATTTGAACAAATCTGCTGAAAATACTACTGGCTATACTGAAAAAGAAATTATTGGTAAAAACAAATACGAATTTCTTTCAAAAAATTTCTCTGCCTATTATATTGATAATTCTAAAGCATTTGCAATAAGTAATAATGACTTCGATATGTTCGAAGAATTTATTAGAACAAAGAATAATGAATTAAAATTATTACAAACAAAAAAATATAAAATTAAAGACAAGCAGAATAATCTAAAATATATTCTCGAAATTGCCGAGAATATTACTGACAGGAAAAAAACTGAAAGTTCTTTGCTTAAAAGCGAATCCTTATTTTTAAAACTATTTCAATCAAGCCCGATTGCGACTGCAATAATTGATTATTCAAATTTTTCAATAATTAATATTAACCAAGCATACCAAAATATATTTGGTTATAGCAGACAAGAACTTATTGGTGCTAATTTTATAGAAAATGGATTCTTTGGTAATACTCCCGCTGAATTAGTTCTTAACATAGAAAAAATCAAACAATCTCAAAATGCTTCCCAAAGAGAGTTCCAAATTCGGAAAAAAGATGGGACTTATATCAATTGCATAATTTCTATTGAGCAATTACTTACTGATGATGATTTACCCTTGCTTATTTTTATTGCACAAGATGTTACCGAAATCAGAAAAGCAGAGCAAAAGAAACTCAGTGCAATAGAGCAGGAAAAGGAACTTCAAATGCTACGTTCGCGTTTCATCTCTATGCTTTCTCACGAATTCAGAACTCCTTTAACCACTATAATGCTTTCAACCGATTTATTGAAGAATTATGGAGGGCAGTGGACTGAAGCAGAAAAATCGCAGTATTACAAAAGAATCACCGATACAGTTTTACATCTTAACCAGTTAATTGAAAAATTACTTACAATTGGCTCTATTGAATCCGGCAGATTCGATTTCCAACCTGAAAATATTGATATTCCTGCTTTCTTCCAGTCAATTGTCGATAATATGGCTTTTACTATTGGAAATGAGCACCCAATTAAATTCAAATATAGTGGTAATTATAATAACACTTATATTGATGAAAATCTGATTTCACTTATTGTTACAAACCTTATTTCAAATGCTGCCAAGTATTCCAATAAAGGTTCTGACATACTTTTCGATTCTACCTGTGACGGAGTATATTTGACTTTCCAGATTAAAGATAAAGGAGTAGGCATTCCAACTGAAGATTTAAAGAATCTGTTCCAAACTTTCTACAGAGCTTCAAATGTCGGCAAAACATCTGGTTATGGTTTAGGACTTGCTATTGTAAAGAAATGCGTTGATGCCCATCATGGCGAAATATTCGTTGAAAGCAAAGAGCAAGTTGGCACTACTTTTATTGTGAAAATCCCAATTGTTAATAAATAGATTTTTTTAAAAGAACAAATCCTTTCAGTCATACGAGCAGCAAACTGTTCGCATGACAATAAGATGTCATGCTATCATTTCTTAATGTTTTTATGACTTTCGAGTTGTTTTCCTTTCTTAATCATCTTCATCAAATAAATCACAAAAATCACAGTTCAAAGACAAACCCATAATATAATCCCTGACGGGATAAATCAATTTCGGTGGTTCATTTTTCTACAATAATACAATCCCTTGTGGGATAAAAGAAAAGATTAAAGATGTGCCACACTTTCAAAGTGTGGCACATCTGCCGAGAAGAATGCACCTGTAGAGACGCCGCATGCTGCGTCTCTACAAAAATCGACATAACACCCGTAGAGACAGGTCTCAGACCTGTCTCTACAAAAATTAAAATGCAAACTATCCCGCAGGGATTGAATTTTGCAAACACTTAATCTAATCCCTGCGGGATAAATCAATTTCGGTGATTCATTTTTCTACAAATATTTAATCCCTTGCGGGATAAAAGAAGAAAACATACATTCCAAAATGCAATTTATCAAGAAAAAGTAAGAAAATGTCTGCGAAAGATAAGACAACATCCGCAAAAAGCTATGATAAGTTTATAGAAGTACTTTAATATTTTTCAGTAGTTTTACTGTATATTTATTGTAATATTTTTAAGAATTATAAAATTTTTTTTCAAATAATTTTGTAATTTTTATAATATTTTGTTATATTATAATTCTTATAATGTGTTTTTGATATAGTTTTTTTGTCTTTGAAAGAATAATATTATTTTTTATATAAAATTTCTTTAATTTTATTATAATTAACTGACAGCCCGCAGGTGAACTTTTTAGTCATCGGATGACTGGCAGTCATCCGATGACTTCAGTCAACATATAAAAACATTATAATTATATGTAATACATATAGTTACGTGCTAAAAATGCCATAGTGGTTCATTCTGAGCGGAGCGAAGAATCCAGAAAAAATCCTTTAAATAACTATTCTCTGGATTCTTCGCTATCGCTCAGAATGACAGAGTATAATGATATTGTTATTAGGTTATTGAGTTATTGGGTTATTGAGTTATTGGGTTATTGAGTTATTGGACATTTCGACTACGCTCAATGACCGATGACGAAAAGTTGACAGCTGAAAGCCGACAGCCGACAGCCGATAGCCGACAGCTGACAGCCATAAACCATAAAGAAAGAAATAAAATGAACAAACTGCAAAATAAAATCGGTATAAAATCTTTTCCTTTTAATTACTGGCTTGTAATTATTTTTGAATTTTTTGAGCGTGGCTCTTACTATGGAGTTATGAGCTTTTTATCAATTTACTTAACTTCTGAACTTGGTTTTTCAAAAGAAGG
>DAIOVK010000181.1:0-6221 GCA_036759045.1 Kapaibacterium sp. (SeqCode)
CTATACCTATAACACTAACACCGGTTGTCAGTCGTTGATTATAAATATGATTATTAATAACCTGAGAATTTGTAACATAAGATATGTCAATACCTTTTAAAGAAACATAGCTCTCAGCATATTCATCACCAATTGTATTATTGCTGATAACAATATTATCGCAATAACCGGCAGAAGCACCACTAAGATAGATGCCATAATATGCTCTTTTTACAATATTATCAGTTATTGTGATATAGTTATTGTTTTGACCTGTGCCTGATGCAGAAATCGTTGTTCCAGCAACATAAATACCCATAGCCGTAGTATAAGTAGGGCTACCACCAATGACGATACAATTTTTAATAGCAACATTTTCGCATCCGGCATTTTCGCCTAAACTCATTAAACGAATAGCAGCAGATGCAGCTGTGCTAAAATTATTCTGAATGGTTAAATGATTACCTTCGCTATCGATACTTCCATCAATTATTACTCTGTCAGCACCATTTAGGACGATAACACCATTTGCAAATTCACCGCTAATAACAAAATCGCCGGTTGTTGCAATTGTTAAGGTATAGCCAGTGCCACCGAATTCCTGCCAGGGACTTATAATTGCAGGGCTTGTCAATGTCATATCGCTTATAATATTTAGTGTTACATCACCTGATAAGCCAAGAACACTAATATCCTGAATTGCCTGATTTAAATCACTATAAAAGCCATCAGTTCCTACTGTAAAAGTTCCAGCCATTGATGTTCTAATCATACGAGAGCCAACTGGTGCAGTTACCTCTGGTATCCGGACTATTCCATCGCAGGTTAATGAAGTACATTCCGCATCTATTACATTAAATAAAGTGGCGGTAGGAGAAATCGAATAGGTTAGCCAAAAGTAGTTCGTTCCGGGATTTAATAGTTGATTCCCATTGATTTCAAATGGCGCCGAAATATTGAAAACTGTACTTCCGAATTGGTTTTCAGTTGAAAAAATTCCGTTATTTCCAGTAAAAAATAATTTTGCATTAACGACATCATTAGGATTTGAAGTTCCGTTTGAGTTCAATGAAAAATTAGTTACTCCAATTGGATTATCAATACCTTGAGTAACTACTTCAATGCGAATAATTACCTGGTCATCAGTACCTTGAAATACCGGAGTTGTAACAGGTTGAACTACAGTACTGGTCGAATAAGTCATATTTCCACCGGATGCCAATTCATAAGCACCAATTGTTGGTGGTGCATTCCTTGCATTGCCCAGAATATCTAATGGAACCAAAGCAATATACTGACCTGCGAGTGCAAGTGGTGAGAAATCAAAAGGTAATAAATCAGTATTTGATGTAAATAGTGGGTCTGCCGATATGGAATTTGCATCCTGAAGAGTTGCTGCCTGCCAGTCAGCTAATGTTATCTTGTTATTCGTAACTGAATAAGGCGAGCCAAGATTACCAAGCACTCCATATAAACCTCCAGGAAAATAATCATTGTTATTTATGTTGGTAAATGTTGTTGCTGAACCAATAGCACAAACAGTATATGAATTTGAGCCAGCCAATCCTTCAAGTGAATTTGAAAACACATTGTTTTTGATATCTAAAGCCGTTACTCCTGTAGCAGTAATCATCAAACAGGCAGATAATGTTCCGTTATAATAAGTTCCGGATT
This sequence comes from Kapaibacterium sp. (SeqCode), assembly GCA_036759045.1. Classification (GTDB taxonomy): domain Bacteria; phylum Bacteroidota; class Ignavibacteria; order Kapaibacteriales; family UBA2268; genus JAAYJM01. The sequence continues at coordinate 1,654 of DAIOVK010000181.1, forward strand.
GAGTCTGAGTTCCAAATAGATTAATGCTGTTGAACCAAATTTTATGCCCGGTGCCACCTGTAATTCTTATTCCGAAAGGATTATAAGTAGTACTTGTTGCACTGTAATTAATGGTTGTTATATCGTAAATTACATTATTAATAACGTTAATGTCAGTATTTCCTGTTGCGCTTGAAATATTTATTCCATAAGCACCGTAGCCAGTTGAAACTGCCTGAGATAAACCCTGGATTATATTATTGGCTATCATAGCGTTTGCAGAGTTTTGCCCGATTTCGATGCCAGCTATATTTAAAGAACTTTCTGTTCTTCTGATGTTGTAAATATAATTGTTGGAAACGGTTGGTGCATCGGCATTTTGAATATCAACTCCGCGATACCTTACGTAATCAGCAAATAATTCTCCACCGATAATGTTTTTTGTTATAAGCAAATTGTTTAAAGTACCTGTAGAAGCAACTCCACGGGCATATACTCCGTAAGTTGCTCTCATTATTTGATTGTTTTCTATAGTCAGATTATCGTTATCAGCACCGGTTCCAGTGGTTGAAATTGTTGTTCCGCCAGAGTAAATACCAAAAGTAGTATTAACGGTGGAAGCAGTATTGGAGCCGTAAATAATTGTATTTTTAATTGTAACGTTTTCGCAACCAGCAGCAGCTCCTAAGCTTTTAACCCATATAGCAGCGTTGGTGCCACTTGTTGCTGTATTTGTAATTGTTAGGTTTCGTTCACCTTCATATAATTCGCCGTTAATAATAACCCTATCGGCACCGTTAAGGACAATAACTGCATTAGCCGATAAATCAGCTTCAATTGTCCTGCTTTCGCCGAATGGCTGTATAGTTAAATAGTACCCGCTTCCGCCTGATTCAGGCCATTGATTAATTACAACGGCTTCAGTTTCAACGAGATTACTAATTATATCCGCAGTAGTATTTCCTCCCAAACCGAGTGTATTCACTGCTGTAGCAAACGCACTTAGTGTTGGGTAATCGCCACCTGTTCCCACTGTAACATTCAGATTTACCTGTGCATTCGCAAAAGCAGGTAATATCAAAAGAAATGCTGCAAGAAATAGTTTTGATAATTTATTCATAAAAACCTCAAAATAAAACAAAAAAATAATTAAAATATTTATTAACTAATTAAAAAATAATTTAAAAAATAAAATTACAAAGATTATTTAAAAAAAAAACAAAAAATTATTAACTTACCTTACCACAAAGAATTAAAAACTTTCAAATCTACCTTTGGAAAATAAGTACCATCCTTGCTTAACGATAGTATGACTGATTTTTTAATGAAAATTCCTTCTTTTTTAAATTACAAATTAACTTCATATCTACTAACAATATACGAATTTCTTTTTATATGTTTCAAATAATTATGAAAATAAGATGAAAAACATTTATTCGACAGATGAACTCCACGCCGCAAGGTGGAGTTCATCTTTTTCCAAAATCATAAAAAAAACTCCATCTGTTAGATGGAGTCCTTTTTTTTGTATATTTTATATGCTTATTATCTTGAATAGAACTCGACTACGAGAGGCACTTCACAAATAACGGGAGCTTCCTCGCGGGTTGGAGTATAACGGAAAATTGAAGCAAATTCCGCTTTTTGCAATTCAATGTATGGCGGTGGGGTTGCCGTTCTCATTGCATCTTGGAAACATTCCAATTTTCTGCTCTTTGGTTTAATGCTAATAGTTTGATTTGGTTTCAAGCTATATGAAGGAATGGTAACTCTTTTACCATCGACTAAAATGTGACCGTGAGTAATGAACTGGCGAGCTGCATAGATTGAACGTGTAAAACCTGAGCGATATAAGACAGAATCTAATCTTGCTTCAAGAAGCTGAATTAATAAATCGCCGGTATTACCGAGCAAAGATGCAGCTTTAGCATAGTAATTACGCATTTGCTTTTCGGAAATGTTATACTGCAATCTTAGGCGTTGTTTTTCAAGTAACTGCTTGCCGTAATCTGATTGCTTAGCTCTACGTTTGCTGGCACCATGCTGACCTGGTGGGTATGGTTTCTTTGAGGAATATTTGCTGGATTTTATTGTTAGCTCAATCCCAAGTTTCCTTGAAAGTTTTACTTTCGGACCCGTATAATTCATTTTTTCTCACTAATTTGTTTATAATCTAATATTTTATAATTTTCAAAATTATTATTTTTTTAGATTACAAAATTATAAAATATTATTTATTTTTGCAATTATTATTATTATTTATTGAAATTATATAAATTTATGGATGTATTAAGAATTGAGAATGTATTAAAACGCTTCGGCGATTATGTCGCTGTAAACAAAGTTAGCTTAAGTTCTGAACCGGGAACTGTGCTGGGGCTACTCGGTCCAAACGGTGCCGGAAAAACTACTCTTATTCGAATGATTACAAATATTCTCGCTCCAGATGAAGGGAAAATTTATCTTTTTGGAAATAATGATGGATATGATGCACAAAACCGCATCGGATATTTACCCGAAGAAAGAGGGCTTTATAAAAAAATCAAAGTCATTGAGCAGCTTATATATTTTGCTCAATTGAAAAATATAGACAAAACTACCGCCACAACTCGTGCAAAAGATTGGCTAAGAAAAATGGATGCTGAATCATGGGCTGACAAAAAAATTCAGGAGCTTTCCAAAGGTATGCAGCAAAAAGTCCAGTTCATTAGCACTATTCTTCACGAGCCAGAGCTAATCATTCTTGATGAACCATTTTCAGGTTTCGACCCGATTAATACCGAATTATTAAAGCGAATTATAGTTGATATGAAAGAACAGGGCAAAACGATTATTCTTTCTACTCACGTAATGGAACAAGCAGAACAGCTCTGCGATAATATCTGCTTAATCAATAAAGGCAATATCGTTTTAAGAGGAAATATACACGAAATTAAGAAAAGTTTTAGCAAAGATACAATGCTGTTAGAATTTGAAGGAGACGATAGCTTTTTAAATCAGTTTGAAGGTTTGAAATTTATAAACAGGACAAAAAATCGAGCGGAATTTCGATTGCAAAATGCTGAAGAGCAAGCACCACAAATATTGAAAGCAGCTGTTGAAAATGTTAAGCTATCGCATTTTCAGGTGGTTGAACCAAGTTTACACGAAATCTTTATTGATGTAGTATCTAAACAAACGGAGAAGAATAATGAATAAAAATAAATTTTCAAAAATTGGAATAATAATTAAGCACGAATATTTATCGAAAGTTCGCTCAAAAGGTTTTATTATAGGGACTATTTTAATGCCTCTATTTATGGTTGCTATGGTCGCAATTCCAGCTGCTATTACATATTTTTCTTCAGATAGCACCGAAATGAAACTCGCCATTCTTGATAAAACTGCAAGCATTGGTAATGAAATTGTAAAAACTGACCCTGAGAAATACTATTTGACAAATTTAAGCGAAGACAGCTTGAAAAGTATGGTAATCAGTGCAAGGTTAGATGCGTATCTTGTTTTAAATGAAGATATAATCAATAATGCGGAAGCAGTAATTTACACAAAAGGTGGTGGTGGTATTGGCTTCATTTCTTCATTGCAAAGTAATATAGGTAATGTAATTCTCCATCATCGTTTGATTAATGCAGGTGCTGACTCCAATATTATTCGCATATCTGAAGAAAAAGTAAAAATTAACACTCAAAAATTGACTGCAGAAGGAGTTAAAAGTGATGATTCTCCTATTCTTGCTGGCATTGGTTATATTCTTGGACTTTTAATTTATATGATGATGCTGATTTACGGCTCTTATGTTATGCGTGGAGTAATTGAAGAAAAAGCAAACCGGATAGTCGAGGTAATCGCTTCATCAGCAAAGCCGTTTGAAATAATGATGGGGAAAATTATCGGGATTGGTGCTGTCGGTTTAACTCAAGTGCTTTTTTGGGTAATTATTGGTGCCGGGCTTTTCTTTGCCGCTACTCCGATTATTTCATCACTAACTGGACAGGAGCAGGCAATAATGGATACAATGGCTGCTACAAGCGGTGGGCAGCAAATCCCTGCTGGTTTTGAGATGCCGGAAATCCCTCTAATGCTTGTTATAGGTTTTGTCTTTTATTTTCTTGCGGGATATTTCATTTATTCCACTTTATATGCAGCAATCGGTTCTGCTGTTGACCAGGAAAGCGATGCAGCCCAGTTACAAGGTCCGATTATGCTTCCCATAATTCTTCCTATTTTCTTTCTTGGTGCCGTAATTACAAATCCTGAAGGAACTCTATCTGTAATTCTTTCTTTAATACCATTTTTCTCTCCTATTTTAATGACGGTGCGTCTTGCAGCAACAGATGTTCCTATTTGGCAACTTCTTACCTCATTTGTATTAATGATAGGTACTTTCCTTGGCTGTGTCTGGGTGGCATCACGTATTTACAGAGTTGGAATTTTAATGTATGGAAAGAAACCGAATTTCAAAGAAATCTTTAAATGGGTCAAGATTTCAGTGTAGGAGTTGGGTTATTAGGTAGATTGTCATTTCGAACCCCCAGATAAAGCAAGACCTTAATTTAAATGGAGATGACATAATTCTTATCAAATTTTTG
>DAIOVK010000182.1:0-6201 GCA_036759045.1 Kapaibacterium sp. (SeqCode)
TAATTATAAACTGAGACTAAATGGCGGAAAAGATTATTTTTTGCACAAACTCTCGAAGATGTAGGACATCTTAATTCATAAATAAAAATCCTGTGGTAGCAAGGAGTTGTGAGATTCTTCGCTGTGCTTACAAATGACATCGTTACGTTTGTCTGTCATTCCAATACGAAGTGAGGAATCTCAATGTATGTGATATCAAGGAGTTGTGAGATTTCTCACTTCGTTTCGAAATGACACTTTAATTATATTTATGAAAGCAACTTGGTATGTGCTTAGCGTGGAAAGAGTTTTTCAAACTCAAAATACTTTTTCTACAAACAGGAAGCATCTACGTTGCTTTTTCTTGAACTTTGCGAAAGTTTCTTAACTTTCGTAAAGTTTTGACCGAAAAAAGTAAAGATGTAATTGATAACCCTAAAATGAAGTAAATGCTTTATTTAATTGGAGATGATATAAGTCTTATCAAATTTTTGTGTGAAAGAAAATGTGAAATAAGGTAATAAGGTTTATTGATTTTTGGTGTTTATTTTCTACTAAGGTTTTCAAAAAAAATAAGGTTTTAAATTTTAACTAAAATTATTCTTTTTAAAAAAATCTAAACCTTATTTTTATAATAAACCTTAGTAGAAAAATATCAACCTGTTGATAAAACCTTATTAGCTTATTTTATATATGCTTAATAGATATATTATCGAAATATTTAGTAGTAATGTAATTTCGAGGCGCAATGAGAAATCTCACCAACTTCTTGTAAACACAGAACTTGAGTTTCTTCACTACGCTTAGATTGACACCTTTTATTCCCTACTGCATGCGGCAGAGCAGATACGTTCTTTGAATCCACTTGTCTTATTCCCCTCTTGAGAGGGGACAAAGGGGTGTGTTCTTTCTTACTTGTTACATCTCAAGCAATATCAAGGAGATTAACTATTATAAGCATATATTTTCTTTTTATTCAGAACAAACATTTTAAATAAGGAAAAAAGAACACACCCCTTTAATCCCCTCTAAAGAGGGGAATTGGAAAAGTGGATTCAATGAACTTATCATCTCTGCTCTAAAAGGTGAATAAGACAAGTGGATTAAAGAAAGTATCAGCAATACTCTCAAGCGAAAAATTCGCAATATGAATTTGTTTTTCAAAGGCACTTTACGGAGGCACAAATGTTCAATTTTAAAAAATACACTTTTGTTTTAATTTTACTTGGTTTTATATTAATTAACATAAATATAGGTCGGGCAGAAATGTCCTCTTATCAGGGGACCCATTTTTATTTGGGATTTATGCAAAATGAAAATGGAATTATGCCCGATGGTTTAACTCTCCAAATGTTTATCTGCGCCTCTGAAAAAGCATATATTGAAGTTAGGGTGCCTGGCAGAGCAGCCGATTTCTACACATTAGCAGCTGATGATGTACTAACAGTCAGTTTCCCAGAAAACATCGAAAACAGGACTTCAGAAGTTATTCTTAAAAAAGGTATTGAAGTGCTTTCTGATGTGCCAATAACAATTTATACATTCTCAAGTCAATACACAACAAGCGACAGCTATACTGCTCTTCCGGTAGCACGTTGGGGAAAAGAATATGTGATTTCGTCTTTTCCAAATGACCAGTATAGTTTGGCGCTTTATCCTGTTTCTCCAGCCGATTCCGCATCACGCTTAGACCCACGTCAAAGTGAGTTTATGATTATGGCTGCCTACGATAATACAAGCGTTGATATTACTCCAAAAGCAATAACTGAACTCGGCAAGCAAATAAATCAAACATATAAAATTGTCCTCAATAAAGGCGAAACCTATCTCGTTAAATCAGTAAAATCCCGAAGGGGAACTAGTGATTTATCCGGAACAATCGTTCGTTCTGACAAACCAGTAGGGGTGCTTTCCGGTCACGCCAGAACTGCAAATCCACAAACGTCTGTTTATCCTTATGATAGCAAAGACCATCTGGTTGAAATGCTTTTTCCTACTGATGCCTGGGGAAAAAAATTCTTTACCGCCCCTTTCGGTTTAAACTCTACTGGCGATTTGTTCAAACTAACAAGTATTCATCCAAATACTGTTGTAACTTTATTTACTTCCACTAAATCTCAGACAATTAATCTTCCAAATCCCGGCTCTTTTTCTGTTGTTGCCCCAATGAATGAAATCGGACTCTGGACTTCAAACGTGCCTGTTCAGCTTGCTCAATTAATAATGAGAACTGGAACTCAGCAAGATGACGATTATTACGACCCTGCTATGGTAATGATTCCACCAGCCGAGCATTTTGTAAGAAAAATTGTTTTCTTAACTCCGGGAAACAATCCAAACAATCCAAATCAATATATTAAGCATTATGCAAGTATTATTGCAGATAATAATGCAATCCAAACCCTTACAATTGATAAAACTCCAGTTTTAAGCAGCGGGCAAATCCGTCCATACACTAATCTTGATAATAATATGTTTAGTGTGCGTATAGAATTAACAAAGGGAAAACACACTATTGAATGTACCGAAGGAGGTTTCTGCGGCTTGCTTTATGGTGTAGGAAGGGCAGATTCTTATGCTATGATTCTCGGCTCATCACTTTCGAATCCTTTCTCAAGCGATACTATTGCCCCGATTTTAAATTATACAGAAAATTGCGGTGAGCTTGCAATTACAATAAAAGAATCCGCTGATACTTCAAATACCGGTTTTGCATATTTACTCGTTTTGCAGGATAGTACCTATAATTACACCTGGAATTATACCAACATTACTGATACTACTACATATATTGAATTTCACGCTACTCCATCTGATTATACTCAGGAAGCAAAAATCGTGTTCGATTATCGCGATAAAAATGGCAATGGTGGACGCTTCTCATTTCTTTATCCCGGAAATAATATTCAGGTACCTGAAAACATACAGGTTAAAAATGTTCAGGATAATGACTCTGTTGTAATTAATCTTTCAATTATTAATCCGGGCAGCAGCGATATTACTCTTGATTCAATTTCCAAATTTGAAGACGAGCGTTTAATTTTGCTTGACAAAGATTTTCCAATTACAATTCCGGGCAATACAACTAAGAATATTCACGTTGCTTTTGTTCCCAAAGGCAACACAGAAAGTTTATATGAGCGCCTCAAACTCTACTTTAATTGCTTTCGAAATGCAACTACAAATTTAATTAGTAATGTAATTTCACCAAAATTGATTTCTATGGGGTATGACTTCGGAATTGTCCGTATTGCAGATAAAAAGCAAGGCAAAGCATTTATTACAAATATTGGTAATGTTTCAAATATTTTAAGTTCACTTGAGTTTCCGAGCGATTCTCCTTTTAGTTTGGACACTAATTCAGTATTTCCATATAATCTTGAGCCAAAAGATACACTTTTTTTAGATGCAGAATTTTGTCCACAAGCTAATGGATATTTTGAGTTAGATGTAAACGTTATTAATGAATTTGAAATTAATGCTCCGTTTAAATTAACAGGAACAGGCGCAGCTCCTTCATTTCCATAGAAAATTATAGATTGGAAAAGAAGGAGAATTGGCACAACAAACGACACTACAATATATCTAAAAAATGATGGTGATTTAAGTGGATTAGTTACTTTTTTAGATTATATTAAATACGACAGCGTTTTTTCTACATATAATATTGTTGAGCTTAATGAAGAAATTGAACCAAACGATAGCATTGCACTGCAATTTACTTTCAGCCCGGTTCTGACAAAAGAATTTAGCACAGAAATTGCTTTAAATGTTGACTGGCAACTTCACGATGCTTTGTCAATAGAACTTCTGGGTATTGGCACTCTGCCTCAAATTCAAACGTTTGACGTTGATTTCGATACAATAATAGTTTGGACAGACAAAGATACTATTGCAAAAAATATATTTTCATTTGGAAATGAAACGCTTACTATTGATAAAATTGTGCCACTTAGCGGCGACACCAGTTCATTTATAATAGATTATTCAAAGCTAAACAATTTGAAAATTGATTCTGGCTTTTATTATGATATGCCGATTGATTTTTTCCCAAAACGAGTCGGAAAGCATCAACTAACATTAGAGGTAACTCACGATGCAGCACCAAATTTTGAGCGGAAAATATCTTACATAAACCTTACCGGATATGCAATAGCAGCAGATACAACCGATATGGAAATAATACTCACTACTCCGGACGATTTGACTGCCTGCTTGGAATCGGAAATAAATTTTGAAGTAAAAAACAAAGGTAATACTAATATTGAACTGCAAAAATTAGACATTTCACATCACAGCATAAGACGATTTGAAATACTAACCGAACCGAATATACCGAGTTTAATTAAGCCGGATTCCTCAGTATTTTTAAAGGCATCGGCTTTGTTAAACAGGGATAGCATTGGCTATGTGAAAATAGAAACTCAAATCAACGACACGATTATAAAAAATTATGAATTTGATTTAGAACCTAAGGTAGAGCAAATTAGTTTTAATGAAGTTGCAACTATAGAGAAGAATTTCGGAGATACTCTCTTTTTGAAAATATCAGGGGTATTTCCAACAAAGTCAGTTTTACCTTTTAATATAAGTTTTGAAATATCTTTAAAAAATAAGAATTATTTTCTTTTATCTCAAGAAGGGAAATTAGAAATTGATAATTTTTCAGAAAAAATTTCATTAAATTTAAATTTTTCTCAAAATATTGAAAAAATATTTGTAAGTTGTAATGATGAAATTGGAAATATTAACGAAGGTTCTTCTTGGAGTTTTGAAATTCCATTAATGGTGCTTTTGAGTGATAGGAAAGATTTTGATATAAATGTTCTTGCAAAAGTAAGCGATTGTTACGATATAAGTTCTTTAAATATAAGCCCGTTAGTTAATGACGTCTGCGTTTATACATTGCGGTTAATCAAGGCAGGTAATAGTAATTTGGAAGCTTCAATAAATCCAAATCCCGCAAATGAGCAATTAAACCTAGAGTTATTTATGCCGGAAGATGAATATGCTAATTTCTTTATATATGATAAAATAGGGAAAAAATATTCAATATCTTCAAAAAATTATTTGAAAAAGGGCTTACATTATCTTATATTTGAAATTGGCGATTTGCCAAATGACGTTTATATTTTTTCAATACAAACAGAAAAATATAAAAAAAATATAAAATTTATTATTTCAAAATAATTTAGGTCGTTTTATGAAAATGAAATACTTACTACTAATGACGCTAATATTTATTTCTACATTTAGTATTAGCGAGGTGTTTTCACAATCGAAGCCATCGAATCCTTTAGAACCTGGCTCAGAAAGTAGTGCCATTCTTTTAGGTCCTGTTTTTGGTTACAATAGAAGTATGCATACTGTTGATTTAGCTTCTTTCGCGCAGGAACCACTTTGTCCTTACTTTAAGAATGGCGAAGGAAATGGTTTTTATGTTGGGCTTGCTTATGAACATATTCTTGATAATAAAGTTAATTCTAGGCACTCCTTAATTGGAAAAATAGTTTATAATTATTTACCAGCTTCCTTAGATGTAAAAACAGATGATAATTATCCTTCTCTTGTTGATGATGGAAAAGGTGGATACACTGTTGTTTATACTGAAACCAACAACAAAATTGAAGTTAATTATTCTACAATTACTGCTGAAATTCTCTATAAGTTTAATCCTATTGAAAACTTTGGCTTGGGAGTATTCGTTGGGCCTACTTTCGATTTTGCTTTAACTAAAAAATTCGAGCAAAAACTATTGCTTGAAGGACAAAACAATGTTCAGTTTATTAGATTATCTGAAGCTGAGCAAATACAAAAATTCGGAAAATTAATTAGATATGAAGACAACGACAGAACTATCGTCATAAATGATGAAGATATACCAGATGCAAATCCATTCCGTCTTGGTATTAAAGCTGGACTTCAATACGCATGGGACCTTCAGGGTTGGGTTGTAATACCACAAGTTGCATATAACTTTGGTGTTACAAAATTATCAAGTTCTGAAGACTGGCGTGTTAATGCTTTCCAAATTGGAGTTGATGTGAGATTTTCATTTTAAAAATATTTATTAAAAAATATTTAAAAGAAAAAGAGCATCTAAATTTAGATGCTCTTTTTTTATTGTTTTTCCAGCCATACTATCAACAAGTTGATAGCATGGCTATAAAAGAACGTATCAGCCCTGGGGTTAATCCGATGGTTGATTAATCTTAACAAGAG
>DAIOVK010000183.1:0-6184 GCA_036759045.1 Kapaibacterium sp. (SeqCode)
TGCTATTTGCTATGTTACCTGTTCCTACTACTCCAATTTGACTTGGAACTGCTGTTGATAAATCAATTGCATTTAAAATAGAATTACCGTTAACATAGCAAATAGCAAACATCGTATTTGACTGAATATCATAGCTCATTCCTTCAACTTCAAAGCCAATATTACCAATAACTGTTCTTTCGCCTGTTAAATAATTTACAGTAATCAAATTATTCCCGGAATTAACGGCATACCACAAATTATTAGCCCAGCTTCCGCAATACAGATTTTCAATACCCGATTGGTCATCTATTAAATAGATGTTTTCTGGATTAATAAGAGAAAATGTAACAAGCCCTTTAGCCATTCCATAATTCGATATATTATAACCGAAAGCAAAAGGAATATTGTTTGTTGTAAAAAACCAGGTTTCTGAAAATGAACTTAATGAACATTCATTTTGAGAAGCAACATGCCAGAAAATTTGAGTATTTAAAGGTAAATTATATAATAGTAATTGATTTTCTGAACTAATTGAATCGCAAATAATATTTTGGAATTCATCATCAAGTGCTACTTGTAAATGATATCCTGTAGCTCCGAGAAGTGATTCCCAAGTGAAAATTTGAGCTTGTTCAAGTTCTATTGAACCAAAAACAGGTGAATATAATGTGGGTGAAGTTAGTTCACCTTCAGTGATAAAGCTAGAGATTCGTGACCAGTAGCTTACATTTTCTGCATCACTTGCATTTACTCTCCAGTAATATTGAGTAAGTTCGCTTAATAAATTTAAATTAGTTAATTGATATTGCGACTCGGTTATTCCTGTTATTTCAAATGCCATAGAGTAAAAGTCCGGATCCGTTGACACCTGTAAAGAATAAATAGAAGCTCCATCAGAATCAGTCCAGTTAAAAAATGGAGTTGTGGATACACATAATGATTTATTTACAGGATTTTCCAATATCGACGGTAGGACTGGTGGTAAATCAAATGAAAGCAGCATATTGGGTCGGTAATTCGATAAAGTTGACCACATTGGCTCTCCACTACAAACCCCATCGTAATTGTCAATATTAAAGAAACGGGTTGAAGTAAAATTACATTCAGTCCAGAAAGTTGATTCATTCAAAGTTGCACTCATATTATTAAAGCATACTTCAACAATTATGCTCGATGCTCCATCCCAGAAAAATGGCTCATCAAAACTATGAGAATTCCAACCTAATACAGGTGAATATGAACTGTTAAAATATACAGTTGTAAATCCATCTAAATCCCAAATACCACTGAGTTCACTTACTGATGAATTTTTAAGTTTAATTTGATAATTTTGAAATGCAATGCCGCTGTTAATTAAAGCTACGTTGAAAGACAATGATGTAATTTCTCCGGTATTACCACCAGCTTCATATATTTCTTCAGGTAAGATTAAAAACTGCTGTCTTACTCCACCGCTATTATTTGAGTATCCCGAGGGATATTCATACTGGCTATTATATGTAGTTCCGTTTCCAATTTGAACAAAGGTTCCAGTTGTAAATGACCATACTTCGGACCAGTCGCTTGTTCCGCCACTTTGACTATTAGCTTTTACACGCCAAAAATATGATGTATTAAATTCTAAATCATTTATTTGATAGCTTGTAGTTTCTATGTTGTTTTCATTTACAACAGGTTCTTCAAAATTATTTGTCAAAGAAACCTGCACTGAGTAAAAAGAACCATTTTCAACAGCTTGCCAAATTAATGCCAGATTATTAAGCTGATTTGTTGAATTATTTTCCGGACTTAATAAAACTGGAGCTTCTAAAGAATTTTCAACAGAATACTTTAAAATGTAGCCAAAGTCTCCTACTGTCCAGCCGGTATAATTATCGGAAAAACTAACCTTATAAAGTTCAACTGTTGTGCCGCTTGGAATAATATTCCAGTTTAAACCGGCATTAGTGGTATTTAATATTTCCCCCATACCACCAATAACCCATCCGTTATTTACATCTGTAAAATAAACAGAATAATAGATGTTGGTAGGGTTGCCAGTTTGGGGAGTCCAGGTACTACCGGCATCATTAGTAATAAAAATTGCACCATTTCCTCCTACTGCCCAGCCGGTATTCATATTGATAAAATAAACTCCACGAAGATGAATTGTAGAACCGATTGATTGAGCAGCCCAACTTGTTCCGCCATCTGTAGTTTTTAAGATAGTTCCGAAATTACCTACCGAATAGCCATTATTTTCATCAATAAAATAAATACCAAATAGAGCATTTTCAGTTCCGCTCGTTAGCAAAATCCAGTTAGCTCCACCATCAGTGGTTTTGCCAATAGTTCCATTTCCGCCTGCAAACCATCCGATATTTGAATCTAAAAAACAAATTTTGTATAAAGCACTTGTCGTGCCGCTTGTCTGAGCAACCCAATTCGTTCCACCATCAGTGGTTTTAAGAACAACACCTCCACTTCCAACAACAATACCATTATTTGCATCTGTAAAAAAGACATCATTTAAAAGATTAGTTACACCGCTTGTTTGAATTGTCCAATTCACTCCACTATCAGTAGTTTTTTGGATAGTGCCGACATCACCAACTGTCCAGCCAGAATTGTTATCAAGGAAATGAACACCCTGCAAATGATTTGCTGTGCCGTTCATTTGGCTAATCCAATTAGCTCCGGCATCCGTTGTTTTAAATATTGTGCCTTTATTGCCTACCATCCAACAGGTATTTGCATTAACACATTTTACACCAAGTAAAGTATTTGTTGTTCCACTTGACTGGGCAGCCCAACTTGTTCCGCCATCTATAGTATTTAAAACAATTCCGCTTGCTCCTACAGTCCAGCCAGTATTATTATCAGCAAAACTAACACCGTATAAAATACTTGTAATGCCACTTGTTTGCTGACTCCAACTTACCCCACCGTCAGTAGTTTTACGAATATTCCCGCTGTTGCCTACAGTCCAGCCAGTATTAATATCTGAAAAATATATATCACGCAGAATTGCAGTTGTTCCACTTGTTTGACTAATCCAATTAGTTCCGCCGTTTGTAGTTTTTAGAATTGTGCCACTATTACCGGCAATCCAGCCAGTATTTGCATCAAAGAAATAAATACCACGTAAAGTATTAGTAGTGCCACTTGTCTGCGTACTCCAGTTTGCTCCTCCATCTGTTGTTTTTAGAATTGTGCCGGTATTTCCCACGACCCAGCCGGTATTATTATCAGAAAAATAGATGCTATTCAGATTATTAGTTGTGCCACTTGTTTGAATACTCCAATTTGTGCCTCCATCTGTTGTATTGATAATTAATCCGCTGCTGCCTATAGCCCAACCAGTAGTTAAATTAGCAAAATAGACAGCACTGAAAGTATTTGTAACTCCGCTTGTCTGAACAACCCAATTTTCGCCACCATTTGTAGTTCTTCGGATTGAACCTCTGTCGCCAACTATCCAACCGTTATTAATGTCTGCAAAACAGACTTTATAGCGATTGTTACCTTCTTCAATTATATTCCATTGGGATAAAATAGAATTATAACTGAACAATAATAAAAAACCAATAATTATAAATATAGCATTGAATTTTGAGAAATACTTCATTTTTGAACCTTTCATATTAAATTAAAATCTGATTTTTTCTTTTAATTATTTACAATTTAATTTGTAAATTGTGTTCAAAAAAAGAAATTTATTTTTCATATTACTTTAAAAAAAAAAAAAATAACATTATATATCAAAGAGTTAAATGAATTTTTTTCCAAATGGAAAATTCTTATAAAAAATTAATATTTGAATTAAATAAAGAAGAAAGGGAATATTTCTTAAAATTTGCTAATTTGGGCAAAAGGTCTTCAAATGCTTCTTATCTAATTATTTATGAGCAATTAATAAAAAATGGAGCTATTGATTTAAATGAATTAAAAAGAATTTTTGGAGAAAAAAATTTCTCCAAAAATATTTCAACTGCAAAAGATAAATTATTAGAAAAGATTTTACTTTCTTTGGTTAATTATAATGTTGATAGTTCTTATTCCTGGAATATTCAAAGGGATATTCTGTTAATAAAAGTTCTTATTGAAAGAAGATTACCTGAAAAAGCTCAAAAGTTAATTAATCGCGCAAAAAAGAATGCATATCTTTACGAAGAATTTGAACTTTTAAATCAACTTATTGCTGTTGAAATTGAACTGTGTTTTGACAAGGGATTTATTAAGAACTCAAATAAACTAAAACAACTTATCGAAGAAAAAAATATAATTAATTTTATTATTAATGAGTTACACTATCTGCTAACCTTAAAAGCTGATTTACAAAGTTTTCAAACCAACGAGAATATCTATACTTCAAGTTTGAATAATTTTAAATCTATTTTTGGATATTTACCAAAAATAAATGAAAATATTTATAACTGTAAAAAAATTAAGAATATTCAGTTTTACATTGAAGAAGCTTGTTATTTTATTCAATATAACTATGAAAAGTTCTTTCTAACTACTAAAGAACATTATGAATTTCATAAGCAAAATTCAATTCTATTCCCGAAATATGAATATTTGCAACTATTGGCTAATTATTTATATGGTTGCAGTTTAATGGAAAATGAAGAGCAATTTAATATTATTCTAAATGAATTTACTAATATTAAAAATTTGAATAAAGAAGAAGAGCAGTATGTTAATGATATGAAGTTTTATAGAACTTTAGAACTTTACCACAGATTATCAAAAAATAAAGATGCTGAAAAATTAGCACATCAAGCTGAAGAATTTCTTGATAATAATTACTTTTTATTCGATAGCTATAAATTTCAAGTCCTTCATCTGAGCATTATCAGAGCTTATATTGAGAACAAGAATTATTCTGCTGCTATAGTTGCATCTCAAAAAAAATATAAGCAAAGTGGAATTGAGTTTAACAGTTCTCTTTTTAAACTTTTTGAATTCATTGCTCATTATAAATTAAATAATTTTGAAAATCTTATTTATTCAGTTGATTCATGGGCAAAAACCATTCGCTCAAAAAGAAAACAATTTCCTATTGAAAAGATTCTTATTAAATTTTTCCGTTCTGTTTGTAATAAAGCTACAGTTCAGGAAAAAAAGCAACTTATTTCCAATATTATTACTCAACTTAAAGTTGTTGAAAAAGATAATCAAAAATTCTATCTGAATCATATTTTCGACTTCATAGAATGGTTCGAGCGTGAACTGGAGGAGATGAAATAAAAAAAAGTCCAACACTTTCTTAAGTGTTGGACTTTTCAATAGCTATGGAGGTCTTACCGATAGCTATTTACCCACAATCAGATTTTTTTATCTACTTCCCAAGTTCAACTTGGGAAGTAGTGTAGGTGGTTTATAGTTTATGGTTTATAGCTTTCGGTAATTAAGTCATTAGTTATTTGTCATTAATCATTAGTATTTTTTCTTCTACCAATAACAAATTACCAATGACCAATGACCAATGACTAATGACCATTAAACATTAGCCTACAGCTGACAGCCGACAGCTGAAAGCCGACAGCCGACAGCTGAAAGCCGATAGCTGACAGCTGATAGCTGACAGCCGACAACTATTTATCCACAATCATAAACGAAGAAACTTTATTGCTGCCAGAACTCAATACAATATTATAGACACCGCTAGTTAAATTGCCAGCATCAAATTCAATTCTGTGTATTCCAGCAGAATAAACCTTGTTTCCAATGCTTGCAACTAATTCACCGGTGCTTGTATAAATTTGTATTTCAGCGTTTGATTCTTCAGTTAAACCAAATTCAAATACAACGTCATTTTCTACTGGATTTGGTATATTTTTAATTGACATTCCAAATACACTTTCGTCAATTGAAACTGACTTAGCAAAATAAATTGTATTTGTTTCGTAGAATAATGCGTTTTGTTCGGTATTGTTCGTTAATTCTCTAATATTTAATAAAGGAATATTAGTCATAGTATTGTTTTTTGTTTTGAAAAGTTTTGCGTGTAAGTATTCATTTTCATTTGCTCCATCAACGCCCTGAGTATAATCGTCATCACCCCAAATAGTAATTGCAGCGAGTCCGTTACAAACTGCACCGGCACCAATTAATTCATCATTCATATTGTAAATACCAATTTCATTTCCGTCATTATTTTCAATTGAAATAACAAGAGTAGAATTTTTTCCGGTATTATTCATTGATGGAATCAAGA
>DAIOVK010000184.1:0-6180 GCA_036759045.1 Kapaibacterium sp. (SeqCode)
TGCGGTCCCGAGAGGACTCGAACCTCCGACACCCAGTTTAGGAAACTGGTGTTCTATCCTGCTGAACTACGGAACCGGAAAAAATTAATTTATTGTATCATTACCACGAAGCAAATACCTGCTTCCCGGATTCATCATATATGTATTGAAAACTGAATTCGCAACAAAAAGCTTAACCTGTTGAGCATCAATTTGTTGAAAACCCATTAAAGAAGAGCGGTCAATAAGCATTTCGATATTTTCATTTGAAATAATACCGAGTGCTTTCATCGAAATTAGTTCTCCCCAGGCATCTTTTGTGAAAATTTCTTTTTCAGTATCGTGCAAAACTCTGAAAGATTCCTTGCTTGAAGTTTCGGGAACTGGAAATAACCTTTCAGTAATTTCAGATTTATCTATAAGCCAGCTAAGTGCAGTAGAAATCTCAGAATTTGAATAGCCCTTGCTTTGTAATTCTTCTATATTCAAATCATTTAAAGATTTATTCTGTCTAACCTGCTGTATAACGTAAACTATTATCTCTATAATTTTTTCGTACATAAAATTTTCCATAATCATTTTTCTCATTATTATAACGAATGATTAATAATTTTAATGTATTTGCTTTCAATCTCGTTCATATTTTTGCGTTCGTCTGAACTGGCATCATCAAGACCGCAGAGATGCAACGCAGCATGAGCCGCATATCTCATTAATTCATCTCTTAAAGGGACATCATATTCTAATGCCTGCTTTTTAGCTATATCAATCGAAATATATGCCTCTCCGTCTATTTCGTCATTATCGGCTAACGAAAAACAAATAACATCAGTAGGATAATTATGGTTCAAAAACTTTTTGTTTATCCTCTTTATTTCTTTATTATCGACAATAATAAGAGATAATTGAGCATCTTTATAGCCATAATCAGAAAAAATGGCATTAACAATAGCTTTAATTCTTTTTCTTGGAATACATTTAAAATTAGAAGAATTTATAATATTTATTTTTATAGCCATAAATCAATAAAAAATACTTTCTGTCAGTGAAAGTTGCATTGCAGCAAGAAGTACTGAAGGGTCTAAAGTATTGAAATCTGCATTTAATATATGCTTGTTTATATTAGAAAATAAAGAACAGGTGCAGTTTTTCCCAATAATTAAACTTGAAAGCACCTCATTCTTTTGATTAATAAAGATTACTTCTTCTGGTTCAAAAATCATATAATTTGTGCAATTATGCAATTCGAAATAGCCGTGATTAGTTTGCACAGAAATGAGAGTGCCAAGAGAATCGCCTCCAAGCTGAACTTCATTAAAAATTGTAAATGAAAGTGCCTGATGCGATTTGGGATTGCTCAAACGCCAGGAAAAAGAATTTTCAACTTCCTGGGCTTGAGTTTCCAATACTTCTTCAATTTTTTTTACGTCTTCTTTACTAAAAAAAAAGCTCATTCTTCTTTTAAAATTTGTTGATAATTAAATCTAAATCCTCAATCATATCAATACATTTCGAATGGTCGCAACAATTATGTTCTTCTTTAGCGTATTGAATTTTTCCATTTTTTCTATACTGTTCCAATTCAGTGAAAGTAAGTTGTTTAAAAGCACCAGAAGAAGTAACGTTAAGATAAACGATATTTTTAAAAATATCAATTTTACATAAAACAGCTTCTCCTAATGCATCTAAATTTACTATTGAATTAATTGGTGGAAATTTTTTAAATGCTTCTATATAAGTATCATACTCATATAGCAAGCAGCATTTTAATCTACCGCAAAAGCCGCTTAACTTAGCAATATTATTGGACAATTGCTGAGTTTTAGCATGGTCTAATGTAACATGATTAAAATCGTTAGCAAAACATGAGCAACAAATTGACCTTCCGCAAGAGCCGATACCGTCAATTCGTTTTGCTTCTTCCCGGGTACTAATCTGCCTTAACTCTATTCGAGTTTTAAAATTACGGGCTAATTCCTTTACAAGCTCGCGGAAATCAATGCGTTGAGGTGCTGTGAAGTATATAGTGAGACGCTGATGGTCATATTGCCACTCTGCCTCTATTACTTTCATTTCAAAGGAATTATGTTTGACATATTCCTTCGTCTTTTCGATGACATACACTTCTTCCAACCTGTTGCGATTGAATTTTTCAAGGTCTTCCGTATTAGCTAATCTAATAACTGAATACTCTACCTTTTCATTCTTATAAATGCTCTTTAATTTTGATAAAGTTTCTTCACCAAAGGAATTTATATATCCAAGGTCAATACCATTTTCTACTTCTATAACAACATAGTCGGGCTTCGTTATTACTACACCATAATCATTCCTGTAAACTGCCTTCCTTTTGCACTTAAATACTACTTCAACGTAATCTGGTATTGAATCAAATTCTTGGTTTAATAAATATAAATCTTTTATTTCTTCTTTTTCTGCTAAATTGTTCTTTTCTTCTATTTCTGTGATTGCCGTGCCGTTATTTCCGTTAGTTTTTTTCTTATTGCTAAATGTAATTGGTTCGTCTGTCTTAATTTCTTTCAACGTAGTAAGATTGTGTTTATCAAAATGTGAGAACTTTGTATTATCATTGTTCATAAATTACCTTAAAATACTTAAATTTTCATTGTAGCATCATTTTATATTATTAAATTAATAAAATTTCCCGAAGTTTCAGAAATAAATTTAAAAAAATTAACTGATTTTGTACATTTTTATTTACCTGAACTATCGCTTTTTCAAATAGTGAAATTGCAAGGGATAAGTCTTTTTTCCCAAATTTTTTTGCGAAACTTTCTAAATCGTCCTTTTGGTCTATGTTTACTATATGGCTTATATTCCCCGTCAGTGATATTGTGCTGGCGTCTCGAAGCCATACTAAAATATGTAATAAAACTGCAATATACTTTTTTTTATCTTTATTATTTAAAATTTTATCAATACTGCTCATTAAATCAAATCTAAAAACATTCTTTTTTAGTGTTGCCCGTAGAAGTTCAACTGAATCTTTCCTTAATTTCTTTACGTCCTCATTTAAGAACTCAAGGGCAGATTGATAAGAACCTTGGGCAAAACAGGCAAAAAGCTTTGCATCTGCATCTGTTATATTATGCTTGGCTATCAATAACTGTTCCAATTCCGGTTGGGCAAGCGGCTGAAAATGTATTTGCTGGCAGCGAGATAAAATAGTAGGTAAAATCTGGTCCTGCCGTGCTGTAATTAAAATGATTGTTACTCCTTCGCTTGGTTCTTCCAATGTCTTTAAAAATGAATTGGCTGATTCTTTTGTCAACTCATCTGCACGAAGAACTATAATTACTCTTCGTCCTTCCTGCATTGCTGACATTGATAAATTCTTTTTTAACTCGCGAATAGAACCTATCTTTATTTGATTTGCATTGGAAATTGCTATTTTATGATAGTAATCTTGTGCTTTTAATCTGAATTGAGTTTGTATTTCTTCAATTTGTTCGTCAGATAGTTTTGAAAAAGAACTATCGCTTTTGCTGTCTGTCGCTTTTCCTGCCGGCAAAGAATGAATAAAAATCAAATTTGGATGCTGGAAATGAACGAACTGTTTGCAGCTATCACATTTGCCACAGGCAGATAAAGTTCCATTATTATTAATAGGGGAGAGGCAATTAAGTGTTTTTGCAAATTCTATTGCCACTGCTTCTTTTCCTACTCCATCATTTCCCCAGAAACAATATGAGTTGGCAACGCGATTTTCCTTAATTGCCCTTTGCAAAATATTTTTTACTCGTTGTTGCCCAGCTATCTCTTCCCAAGCCATAATAAACTCAAAAATATAAAAACAGATTTCACAAATTTAATAAAATATAATTAATCAAAAAAAATAATTTTAATAAAAAATCATTTGGAAATATAAAATAAATTTATTATAATTGCATTGTTAGTTTATTCATTAATTTATTCACAAAGGAGAAAAGTATGAGATACTTTATTATTCTGATAGCTTTAATGAGTTTTAGCTTTACTAATTCATTTTCTCAATATCCTGTTGGATTTCCAGATTGGGGAATATCCTGATTCAACTTGCAATGAGAAAATAGCTTACTTCTCAGTAAGTTGTAGTACAAATGATTCCATTAATTGTATGTATTGGTGTAGTTATTGTGTTAGAATGGTTACAGATAATAATGGAAATATTTATAGGGACCTTTATATAAGGAATTATTGGAGTTCACACTATGACCCTGATTTATATCCTACTTATCCACACCATCAAGGTCCATGCCCTTGTTCTGAAAATGTTGAATTACAATTAATGAGACATATCTTAAATCAAAGAGAAACTGGATTAATATTTGAATTTGATCAAATTGATAGTAGTGAATTTTGCAGAGATAATTTTAGAGTTTACATCCATCCTTGTTATAAAGAAGTCAATATAAATCAACCTAATTGGCAATGCGTTAGATGCGAAGGCGAACAATGCTGCCGATATAAATATAGAGTATGTTTTATGAGATGGTGCCATGAAGAAAACTGTAGATGGATGGTTAGAGGTATAAATACTATAGAATATGTTCCAGTAAATGAATGCTATGACCATGATTGTTATTCACTATGCAATAGATTTTTATTAAACTGGTGGGATCCAGAATATCCTGATATTATTATTCCAGAATAATTTATAAGTTTTATGAAAACAATAATCACTTTGATATATATAGTTAATATCTTATTTTTTAGCAATGCCACCTTTTCCAAATGGGAAATAGTAAAGTCCTCGAATGATATATTTTTCTGGGGACTTAAATGTTTAGATGAGAATAATTGCTTTGTTGCTGGTGATGGTAACAATCAGAACGAATATATTGAGCGTACTTCTGATGGTGGTTTAACTTGGTCTCAATTTTATTCTGATACTTTATATATGAACAATTTTCCTAAAATATTATACGGTTTAAGCTTCCCAAATAATAACTTATGTTTTGTTACAGTTGACTCTGGTGTAGTTTATAAAACAACAAATCTCGGAGTAACTTGGGATACCATATATTTTGCTAAAAATACGATTCAAACTATATATGCTAACAATGAAAATTTTATTCTAAGAGAGGAATATATCTATGGTGGTGTTAAAAATAAATTATTCTATTCAATAGATGGTGGAAATAATTGGAACATTTTGCAATTACCCAAAGAGTTCGATAATTATATTTATACCCGAATTTCAGTTTTTGGAGAATATTCTGTTTTCTTTTCTCTTTTAAACGAAGATGGCGAATATGTTTTTATAAAGACTACTGACAATGGAAATAATTGGGAAGCTTTACCTGGTTTTAGCAATTTTGGAATAAAGTTTTATAATAAGGATGTTGGAATAGCACGTATTAAATGCTATGAAACACCTTCACAATTTACTTTAAAAATTACTAAAGACGGAGGTAACAATTGGGCTTTAATATCTGATACTTCACTTTACAATAAAGACATTCGTTCTTTCAGTTTTTTTGATGAGAATAATATTATAGTATATTTTGAATCTCTTGAATTTATTAAAACAACTGATGGTGGTTTAACTTGGCAAAAAATAGATACAACTAAATTCCCATTAAATATCGAAAAAAAGCAAAATTCTATAACATCTGAATTAGTTTATGTTAGCAATAGATGCTTTTATTTTCTTTTAAATACTTATGATAATGTAAGTAGTACTCCTTATAATATAATAAAATATACTGCTGACCCAGAAAGCGTTATCGAATTTGATTTACAAAATGAAATATCATTTTTTCCAAATCCGATAAAAGCAGGTGATAATTTGAAATTCAAAAAATTCCCCTTAAATGAAGAATATTATAATATCAAACTTCATAATTCAATTGGAAATATTGTTTTTGAAAATAAAGTGAATTTATCAGAAATGAATGAAGGAATAAAAATCCCAAACGATATTAGCACAGGGCTGTATTTCATTACAATTTCTGGCAATGGATTTATGAAAACAGGGAAAATAATTGTCAATGATTAATGATTAATGATTAATGATAGATAACGTAAATGTTGGTAATATAGGAATTCTTGTAATAGTGAATAGAAATAATCTACTGATTGTAATAATAATTTCTCCTTCCCAAGTGCAACTTGGGAAGGAGTTCAACCAAGATGGATTCTGACATCCGTCAGAATGATAAACTACGATGTCATTGGTAAACGAAATGAGGAAACTCA
>DAIOVK010000185.1:0-6172 GCA_036759045.1 Kapaibacterium sp. (SeqCode)
TATTTAAATGGAGATGACAAACTAATGCGTTATTCTGACATTCGTCAGAATGACAGCTTTTTCTATTGGGATTGGCGAAAGTTTAATTCATTTACTCTAAAAACAGAACAAATTCGCCCCAGCTTTTATGGGTTTGAAAACCGAGTTTTTCAAAAAACTTTTTAGTGTAAAAGTGAGTCTTAATGATTTTATAATTCAATGCTCTCATCCTGTTTATAAAATCTTTTACAAGTGCAGTTCCTATTCCTCTTAATTTCAGATGGTCAACAACAACAATGCCATCAAGCAAAACAATATCAGCTTCGACAATTTTATAGCAAATTCCACCGACAATTTTGTTTGAGTCATCAATTAAAACGAAGTGCCTGTCGTTTTCTGTAGCAATTTTTGGGTAGTTTTCCAAATAGAAAAGCCGGTATAAATTGCCAACTTCTACCGGTTTAATTGGGTTTCTGAAAATAAATTGCTGATTGTATTTGTCGTTGATTTTTGATATAATCGCAGTGCGTTCTTTGTCGTTAATCCCAATCTTTTTAACCTCAATGTTCTTTGACGTAGTTTGTGTCGGGAACACCAGCCGGCTAAATATTAATTTATCGTCATCATTTTTAAGTTCATTTTGCAAATCAGAAAGCTCAATACAGTTTAGAGCCGGCTCATTCGGATTGATATATAGAGTATGCAAAAGCATATCATAAGCTTTTTTTGTTAGATAATCTGCATCGTGAAAATAAGTAAAGCGGTATAAATAATACCTTGCAATTTCCGGCTGCTGAAAAATCCTGTAAAGTTTGATTAATTCAGTAATGGTTTCCTCGCAGGCAATTGAAGTTGCTTGCTGATTCTGGGATTTCCACTCCCAGTACTCATCAATTGCAACAGTCAGGCATAAAGGAGGATAATATTTTTCTTTCCTGTTCTGAATATATTTGCTTAATACCGCCTTTACACTTGTTTCATTCGGGCATAATAAGTCGTGAACTTCCAAAATATTAAGTAATTTTTCCAAAAATAAATCAGCTATAGGAACATCAATAGCTTCGTATATGGAATCGAAAATCCAAGTAATATCAAGAAATTTCCTTGTATTTGGGTAATGATTAATTGTCTTCATATAAAAATTAAGAAGCATTGGCTTGATAAACATCAGTGCAGATTCATACTCCTTATTTTCAGACATATTTTGCAAAACTGCTCCTTCGTAAAAATCCTGTTCGCTTACGATAACGTTTGAAGGGGAAATTGAATTAGGAACGATTTTATAACCACTATAGCGCCAGGCACGGAAGAATGCAGCAAAAGCTTCGATAAAAAGCCGTCTGCAAAGCTTCTTTGTTTTATTATTATCTATAATATTCTTTTGGATTGTTAGCTGACGCAATTGCTCCCAAACATTTAGTTCGCATTTATAAACTACAGTAATCGCTTTTTTCTCTGGTCTGCAACAGCCAATTCGCGGAAGCACACGTGGACTGAAAGGATAGCTGGCAACGGCAAACATCCAAAAAACTGCATTGTGGAAATCTTCATATTCCGTCTCATCAAACAAAATAAGTAACAAATCGAAATGCTCATTTGAAATCGTATTTATACTTATTCTGTAATTACGCATCTTGCTTGATGAATGGACGCGATTTATCCAGATGCCATAATTTTGAATATTATCAATTAAAAAATTCGTTTTATCGAAGGCTAGCATTACCGATTGTTTTAAAAACGTTCTATCCAAAAGCAACCCGCGTATTTGCTCAATCTCATCTTCATCTAAATTATCATCAAAAACGAGTTTGCTATTCAAGTCTTCCTCATTGAAAATTGGAGTTCTGCTCAATAAATTATTTTCATATTCCAGGTATAGTTTATCGAAAAACATACTTGCAGTATCTGAATAAAACTTTTCTTCTTTGAGCAAAACCCAGGAACATAGTTCAGAGCGAACTGAATTGTAGTATTCCGGGTGAATTGAAACGAAATTAACAAGAAGTTCAAAAATATTTTCGATTTGTTGACGTGTTAGCTCGTTTGAACCTTGCCTAATATTTGTTCTGTAATAGTAAAGTCGCTTTCTTAAAGCTTCGAGCCGGCGTTTTTCAAAATGAGAAAATGTAAGAAATTCTATTGTATCGCTGTTTAAAAATGATTTTCCGGAGCTAACGAACCAGGCAAACAAGTAGTTATAGCTTTCGTCCGGCTCGTCTAAAATTAATATTCGATATGCTAAGCACCTTACAGCTTCTTCAGGATGCTCGCATAGTGCAAATAATCTTCTGCGAACCAAATCCTGGATTTTTTTTGGATTGTCAGTTAAATAGGTCGATAATTCATTGACAGCTTCGATTGTTCCTTCTTTTTCCAAAGAATTGATAACTACAAAATTTTTATGTATTTTTGCAAGTGATGCATCTTTAATATGAGATACGAACTGGACATCATTTTTAGTATTTTCAAAACAAAAATGAATATCATTTGAAATAGTATAAGCTGGAGTATCCCAGCCCTCTTTGCAGGGGTAAAAGGAGAGCAGTTCGTTGTTGCCGCACCAAAGAGATGGCTGCCTAACGATTGCTCCCAGTTCTATTACATTTGAATTTAACGAATAAAGCAAATCTCCAATCTGGATAAGATTATCTTTCTTTTTAATATTTAAATGAACTGAATTAGAACGGTTTAAAAGACCACTTTCATCAGTTATTATGTCGTCTTCCAAAACCCCAATATCCCTGAAAAACCATCTTGGTATTTTAATTTTTATGTCGTCAATTTTTAGCTCAATTGTGTTATTTCTATATAAATCTTCAATCAGATTAGAAAAGTTTTTTACTATATTTTTTCTGTTAAAAGTATTTTTAGCAGTAATTTCTTCTGACTGGGCAGAGAAATCCCTTTCTAAAATTTCGAAATTGATAATTCTGTCATACTGAGCAAGAGAGCTATTGCAAACGTCTATTATTTGTCTGAAATACTGGCGTTGCTCTTCTCTGTTCTTGTAAAGCTTTAAAATCGGCTCTTCATCATCGGGGACAATAAAAAGCACATTATACGGCTTTCCATCGCCAACAAGGAAAGTTCTTTTAACGCCGGCAACTCCTTCAAAGTTTTGTTCGACCAGTCGGGGAGAAACGGTTTGCCCCTTATTATTTTTATAAATATCCTTAATTCTGTCAATAATTTCGTAATGCCCATCATCAAGCAATTTAAAAACATCGCCAGTTTTGAACATATACTCTTCTTCATCAGGAAATTTTATTTCAGAATCGAAATTGAATTCGCTATCGTAATGGGCAACATAATGACCGGAAATAATAAGTTCGCCATTCGGGTCGAGGAATATATTAATACCCGGAAGCGGTTTTCCAACGGAATTTTCAACATATTTGCCGATGGGAGTGAGAGTAATTCCGCCAGTAGCTTCAGTCATACCGAAACCACTGCAAAGCTCTATTCCTCTTTCCTGAAAAAATTTGAAAATATCAGGGCTGAGATAGCCTGCTGCAGAAAGTCCCCAGCGAAGATTTCGTCCTGTGATTTGCTTGTAAACTGTTTCTTTATGTTCAGCGATTTTTACTTTATCTTCTTCTTCAATTATTCTTTCGTAAATCTGCGCCCAGCGAAGCGGAATACTGATAAAACCTGTAGGATTGACTATAGGAAAGAATTTTAAAACAGTATCTGCAGATGGATTTTCGCAAAAAGTGTATGTCCCTGACCAGAAGAGCATACCAAGCATTTCCAAGTAACGCCCAAAAGTATGGAAAAGGGGAAGATAGCAAAGCAGGACTTCGTTTTCACCTACTTCCGGCAATGCAGCAGCACGTGCGAACCGCTTTGTGATTATATTATACATCGAAAAAGATACACCTTTTGGCATTCCGGTGCTGCCGGAGGTAAACATAATCGTTGCCACCTGTTTGATTGTTCTTCTTTTACGCTCTTTAAGAATGGCTGTAATATCGCTTCCACTAAGTCTTTTACAGTATTCACCGAGGTAATTGACAGGATATTTTTCATTTATATTAGCATTATTGCCAATGAAAAAAATCTTGAAAGGCAAATTGTGTTTATGCTTCAATTTTAAAATTTTATCTAACCGTAATTCAGTATCGGTTACAATTACATTGATTTTATGATTTTCAATGATATATTTAAGGATATCCGAGTTAAACTGAGTATTTATAGGAGTAACAGGAATATCATAGCACAGGCAGGCAATATCGGAACACGCCGATTCAAAGCAGTTTTCCGAAAAAATCGCTACTCTTGGTTCGGTATCTGGATTTGTTTTCCAAAAAGTAGCTGCAATTTCCCGTATGTGAAAAAAAACCTGCTGATAAGTCCATTTAAGCGGCGGTTCATTTGAAAAATCCTGAAAATATATTTTCATTGGATAAAGATTCACTCTGTTTTCAAACATATCAAGCAAATTATAGCCCGAGAGTTGAATTGCCTTAAAGACAAGTTCGACCCAATTTAATCGGTTTTCTTCTGTTTGTAAAGATGCAATAAAACTATGATTAGCACTTGCATTCAGGAACGTTTTCAGCAGTTCCGTATCTTTAGTAGTGCTGATTTCTTCTTTTACAGCATCTAATATGTTCAAAGCTAACTCTGAATCGCAATCGAAATCGTTATCTTCAAAAAGAGATAGATATTCAGCTAGTTTTAATTCTTCATTCATACTTCTTTTCCGGAAATAATTTTAAAATTGATTTTTCATTTGCTTCGCAAACGCCTCTTTCGGTGATTAAACCTGTAACGAGGCGTGCAGGAGTTACATCGAAAGCATAATTTGCTGCTTTAGTTTCTTCAAGAGTAATCAAAACATTTTCTATTCCATTTTCAGCTTTTCCGTCAATATATTTTACTTCATCGCTGTTTCGTTCTTCGATTGGAATATCAGAAACGCCATCTTTAATTTTCCAATCGAAAGTAGATGACGGCAAACAGGCATAAAAAGGGACATTGTTGTCGAATGCAGCGAGAGCTTTTAAGTAAGTGCCTATTTTGTTTGCAACATCGCCAGTTGAAGTAGTTCTGTCGCTACCGACTAAAACCAAATCCACCAAGCCCTTTTGCATTAAGATTCCTCCAGCATTATCTACTATTAACGTATTAGGAACATTTTCATTGAAAAGCTCAAAAGCAGTTAATTTTGCACCTTGATTACGCGGACGGGTTTCGTCTACCCATGTATGCAGTTTTATTCCTTTTCTATGTGCTGTGTAAATTGGTGCTGTAGCTGTTCCCCAGTCAACAGTTGCAAGCCAGCCGGCATTGCAGTGAGTTAAGATATTTACAGTTTCACCATTTTTTCTCTGAGAAATTTCTTCAATAATTTTGCAGCCAAATTCTCCAATCGCTTTGCAATACTTCACATCATCATCAGCTATTTTACGGGCAATTTCTCTTGCAGTTTCAATTTTTTGTTCGTTCGAACTTATATTAAGCAAAGAAGATAGTTGATAATCAACAGCCCAAGCTAAATTCACAGCTGTAGGTCTTGTTGCTTTCAGCTTTTGTGCTGCTTCTAACAAGTGCTTAATAAAATCATTTTTGTTTTTTGCTTCCAAAGCTGCTAAAAACATACCGTAAGCTGCTGCTGCTCCGATTAAAGGGGCACCGCGGACAAGCATATCTTTTATAGCATAGCAAAAATCTTCTGTTGTATTTAGCTTTGCAACTTTAAATATATGTGGCAGCAATCTTTGGTCAATGACTTCAATTGATTCATCTTCTTCAGATTCCCAGATTGTTCTGTAATGTTTTTCGTTTATTTTCATAGTTTTTTTAGCTGTCGGCTGTCGGCTATTTATTATATCATTATTTTGCTTATTTTCATTAATAATTAATAACTCACCTTACGCATTTTCTCTTTTGAGAAATGAAAAAGTGTAGTGTTGATAAATTTTTTTTAATCCACTTTTCTTATTCCCCCTCTTGAGAGGGGCAGGGGTGTGTTCTTTGTTGTTTATTACAATTCAAGTCTGTTTTAAAATATGTTTGTTGTAATTTATATGGGGTTCTTATCATAATAAATTCGTTTTAATCAAATAAGCCACATAAATGGTCGTTTAAAGGATTACTTCTTGTTCTCAGATGCATTATTGGAAAAATGATAAAGAACACACCCCTGCCCCTCTCAAGAGGGGAATGCGTAAGGTGAGTTAATAATTAA
>DAIOVK010000186.1:0-6172 GCA_036759045.1 Kapaibacterium sp. (SeqCode)
CGGTGGTAAATTTTCCAATTTCCCCTGCAAATATTCCATAATGCTTTCGTCGACCATATAATTAACAATTTCGCGTGGGGTGTAAAACGAGCCGGTAGCTTTACGTGCAGTAGTTTTAGATTCTTCATTATAGCTTGCAAGTAAATTCTCGAAAATTCTGCCGAGCAGCTCGGGGTCAAGTGCAATTTCTTCTTCCACAGGAGTATTTTCAGCAACCGTGAATTTATATCCGTTCAAAATGTTAAAGAGCCCTTTTCCATTAATATTTGAATTGAAGAAAAGGAAATCGGGGACTTGGGCTTGTTTTTGGGGATTACGTGAGAAGCCGTCGTAGTAAAGGACTTTGTATTTCGTTTTCCCATTTTCATTTATTTTAATTTCGTCGTTGCTATCCAAACAATCGAAGAGTCCGCCATTTACGAAAGGAACTTTTTGAAAAATATTCTTAACTTCAGTTTGTTCAATTTTAAAGCTGGAAGAATATCTGAATAAGTTTTTTATGCCGTAATGTTCTGTGTTTTCATGAAATTTGCCATCTGTTGCAAAATCCCTTTTATCTACTTCTCGATTAAGAGTAGCAAAGAATAGATTTTGCAGGATAGCTTTATAATAGTTGTTAGCATCTTTATTTCCGAAATCCTTAACAATACTATACAATTTTTCTTCATTAAAAATAATCTCGGGAATCAGATTTTTTTCTTTCAGGAACCAGATAAAAATAATCCTTGTAAGTAATCGTATAATATTTTCGTTGTTAAATTTTTCGTCGTCTTTATCATCTTTAATATCATTAGGAAATTTAACATTTTTCACAGCCCATTCGAACCAGTTAGCAATTTCCTGATAGAAACGTTTATTTAAAAGTTGAATATCGAATACTTCTCTCCACTGCTTATAAAGAGCATCGAAAGTTCTAACATCGGGCTTTAGTTCCAAATCCTGTAGGATTTTCAGATGGCCTGTATGTGGTTGTCGAATATTTATATCTTTAAGCATAGACACTTTGCCGAGCTTTTCGCCCTCACGCCAGTTTTGTAGGTACTTGGTTCTTTCAGTAGTTGAAAATGTCAAAAACGAATTACCGTTGTTTTCATAACTGAGCAATACAATAACGGGGACCTTTTTGCTTGACTTATTAAAAGCTCTTACTAAATTTGCTATTTCAGTTCTTGTAGGGTAATAATTTTCGAGTTTTACAGCAAAAACCATTATACCATCATATTGTTCATTTACTTTATTCAAAGATTCATCTAAACTAAGCCCATCACTTTCAAAAATTGAAGAAGTATCTGAGAGAACAGAATTATCAATCAAACCAAGAAAGAATGTTTCCTTAATTGAGTTGAAAATTGGGACATCTTTAAACTGGTCTTTTAAAATACCTTTTGCAGGAATACTTTGTTCAGTTTTAGTTTTTAAGGCAACTTTAAGCTGTTCAAAGAAATTTTTCCCAGCTTCAAATAGATTAATATTATTAAATTTTGTTAAATTCATTTTCCAAAATCCTTATTATCAGATACAACAAACCAATTTATTAAATCAAAATTCTCATGCCTGAATTTTTCTTCAAGCAACTTATCTTCTTTAGAAGTAATTTTAGGAACACCATCGTTGAAAAGATTTAAGATTTCTTCAACAGCTTTATTAGGAACTTGTGATTTTATCCATACCTTAATCAAATTACTTAGTTTTTCAATTTCAGTTTTATCACCTTTTTCAATTGCGTCCGGAACATATCTTTTTTCTTTTTTATGTTTTCTTAGAATATTAAGAATTTCATAATTGTTTTTAAATAAGTCAGTTCCTTCAGGGCTTGAGTAAAGCAAATGAATTTCATCATAATAAAACTTTTTATCATTGTTAATATTCTTAGGATAACCAAGCACAGCAATGATTCCCTGTGTTAAGGTCGGAAAATCTTTATCGGTTTTAGCTCTGAATCCGGTAAAAACACCATTTGGAATTGCTTCGAAATAATCTTTATTTTTGAAAAGCAATTCAAATAACTCCTGTCTAAACTGTTCGAGCGATAAATCATTCAATCCAACGTTTTCACTTTTTTGTTCAACATCTTCCCATGATTGTTGGAGTTGTTCGAGCATCATTTCAGCTTGTTTTGAAATTAATGGATTGTCTTTAATCATCTCATTTAGTTCTGGTGTTAAATCCTGATTGATTTCAGAGCCGACCAAAGTCATAAGAGCCATTCTTTTTTCAACTCTTTTCTTAAGATTCAAATAATCTTCATAGTTTTTTGCAGGCCAGAAATTAACACCTACTATTGATTCATTAGGTGAACCAATTCTGTCAATACGTCCAAATCTCTGAATCAAACGAACAGGATTCCAATGAATGTCATAATTAACAATACAATCAGCATCTTGCAGGTTTTGCCCTTCACTAAGGCAGTCGGTAGCTATAAGAATATCAATTTGTTTATCAAGTTTATCATATGTAACTTTGTTATGCTCCTTTATAAAATCTTTCCAGAGTTTATAATCTTTTATCGTCTCAACACTTTTTTCTTTATAAAGTTCAGTCCAGTCCTTTTCATTAAACAATTTTGTATATGGAGCAAAGCGTTCAAGAATAGCATCAAATTTAGCCCCTTTGTAGCCATCATCAGTTTGGGAATAGCTACCAGTAACACAAGCAATTTTTTTGAAACCTGCTATTTTTAATTTATCGAATAAATAATTAGCAGTATCGCTAAACGTAGTAAATATCAAAACTTTTTTATTTTCCTTTTTGCTCTGTTTATCCTTAATAAAATTAATTAATTCTTTTAATTTTGCATCATTTTCATAATTATTATTTATTAGCTCTGCGTATATATTCAGATTGTCTTTTAGTTCAGTTAACGCTTTAATGTCTTTTTCAAGATGCTCTTTGAATAAATCTATTTGAGTTATACTGGAAATTTTGATTGGATTTTTCTTCCCTAACTCAACTTCATTGTCTGCTTCGAGTTCTTCAATATTGCCTAAATCAATATCATTAATTGACTCAATTTCAAAATCCTCGTTAGTTTTTAAAAATTGAATTAGTTTTTTTAGAGCTTTTTTGTGATGTTCTAAAATATTTGATACAGTAATATCAAATGAG
Source organism: Kapaibacterium sp. (SeqCode) (assembly GCA_036759045.1). GTDB lineage: Bacteria > Bacteroidota > Ignavibacteria > Kapaibacteriales > UBA2268 > JAAYJM01. Next base: position 3,106 of record DAIOVK010000186.1, read on the forward strand.
TACCAGCTTGATTCAAGTCGCTTCACAAATAAAATATAAATCATTTTACATAAGAATTTTTCACGTTGTTTTTGGTCAGTAAGAACGCTAACCGGAGCAGAATCAGAAGTATATTCAGATGGACGGTATGCAGTAAGATTGACTTTACAAGCATTTAATATATCATCGAATGTCTTTAATTCACCTATATTTTCAGGGCTGATATACGCATTTTTAGGTTTTTCTTTTTTAGGAAATTTTAAATCGCCGAATTCTTTTTCAATAATTGGTCTGGTTCTGGCAACAATTAAAGCATCGGTTAAAGCAAAGAATCTATTATCAAGCATTGTGATGAAATCTTTAATTTTTCTATTATCTCTTTCTTGCCAATCTTTGAAATCTTTTTGTGCTTTCGCAAATAAACTTTCAAGACTTTTTATATCAAGGTCTGAATTTGCGAAACCTGTATCCTCACCTTTTACCATTAGTTTAAATTGATTTCTAACATCAATTAATTTATTGTTTATTGGTGTGGCAGACAATTGCAAGACTTTTACATCCTTGTTTTGCTTCAATATGTTATCAACAAGGAACTTAAATCTTGATGATTTGTCATTTCTTAAATTATGGCTTTCATCAATAACAATTAAAAGTTTTGGGTTATTTTGCAATGCATTAAGCTTTCTTTCATAACTGTCTAATCTGTTATCCTGTAAATCAGTATGAAATCGAACCCAATAATCTAATCTGTCCTTTTCAAACTTTGACCAGTTTCCATATAAATACTGTTGCCAGTTTTGTGAAAGTTTTTTAGGGCAAAATACAACAACTTTATAGCCACGGATTTCAAAATATTTCATTACTGCCAACGCTGTCCATGTTTTACCAAGTCCAACCGCATCAGCAAGAATTGCTCCGTTTCTGTTCTGTAACATTTTAATCAAACTAATTACAGCTTTTTGTTGATAAGCATAAAGAGTATGATAAAGTATTGTATCTGTGACATAACTTATTTCTCTTTGAAATTCAGGGTCTAATAGTCCACTTTCAAAATCTTTTTTAAATAGTTCATATAGAACTTTGTGATAAAGAATTTCAGGGGTATATTCAATAAAAAAAGAACTGATTTTCTCTATCAAATACTTTTTAATATCAACTTTTTTTGTTTCAGATGTTTTAACTTCGTTTTTTGCAGTATTAATCCATAACTTATTAAACCAATCCAACACTTCTTTGAAATCAATATCTCCACCTGTCTTGGCTATATTTAATTCAATATTAGATGTATCTATAAGTCCCATACCGGGTTCAGTCAAATTTGAACTTCCGACAATGTAGAATTTATTTCTTTCATCATCTTCTTCATATATAAATGTCTTAGCATGACAGAAACAATCTGTAATATGCTTAATTTGAACATTCTCCTGATTAATAAATTCAATTACTTTTTTACTCTTCGTGCTAATTTGAAAAATTTCATCAATATTAAGATTATCTCTCATTAAATCAATTACTTTATTTTTCATATCATTTTTTGAAACTAAGTTGCCAAGAATCAATCTGAACCTCTCTGTTGTTCCAAATTTTTCTTTAAACTCATATATCGCACCTATTGTAAAATAACCTGTAACAATATTAATCTTACCGGATCCGATATATTTTTTAATAAAATCGAAAATCTTATTAAATTGATTGTTTCCAATATTGGTTTTATTGTCTAAAAGCAAAACTAAACTCCTAATATATTGTTTATATTATTTATTTCAAGCGTATTTCCATCTTCATTTGTAATAAAAGTTAAATCCGAGTGCATAGTTTTTTCCATTGTAAAAAATTTGTTTAGCAAATTACAAAAAATATTTATTTATTAAAACAGGTTTTACTAAAATCATTTTTATTGCTAAAGTATCATTGCAGTAAACAAAGTAATAAACTCTATCCTTCAGCTGCAAATAGGAAGGAGAGAAGAGCGCACCCATTCACCTCTCAAGAGAAAAAAAAACTCCTTCCCAAATTTGCACTTGGAAAGGAGGGATAGAATAGATATTCCATATCTCAAAGATATGGAATTTATTTTATTTGTCTTATCAAGTGATTCTTCGCTGTCGCTTCAGACTATTTTTAACATCTCGTAAAAACTTAATAGCCGAGCATTTTGGATTCTGCTTCAAAATACTGTTCTAATTCCATTTTAAAACTGAAAGAAAGCCGTTTAGTTAAAACCAATGTTGCAGGGTGAATTTGTGAATATTGATTTATTTTTTCTAAACAATGCTGTTCAAAATCGGCGTTGGGAAGAATTTCGTTTATAACACCTATTTGTTTAGCTTCGTGAGCTGGAATGTCGCTGCATTTGATTAGAATTTCCATTGCTTTTCCCCTTGAAGTATAAAGAGGAAGAAAGAACGGCAAAGCTCCAGCAGGGTGTGTTCCAGTTTCATTATGAAACAGAACGAATTTCATATTTTCACTTGCTAAGCGGAAATCAGCAGCAAGGGACATACCGAAAATAGGAGTAACGCAATCCCCGTGAAGAGCAGAAAATAATAGCTTTTTGTAGTCAATCATCTTCATAACTATATTTCTGAAGCTATTTAGCTGTCTTGCCCGAATGACTTTTTTATCACTTGGGATAACGTTTGTAATATTCCCGTTTTCATCAGTTTTAAAAACAGTTTTTAAAAATTTAAAAATGTTTTCTTTATTAAAAACATTTGGCTCATTAATAAGCATTAAGGACTTGACGACCGGGTCGTTTTCCACCCAATCGAAAAGAGAAAGGAGCTGCCCGCTTTTTTCAGGGTCAGCCAAGCATTCAAAGGCATTTGAATGAATATTTATAACGGCTGTATTCTCGTGAATATAAAACCTTACGTCATCATTCTCAAATTCAAATATTGTTTTCTTTTTCATAAATACTCCAAATTAAACTAACTCTTCGCGAATTTCTCTTTTCTTAGAACGAGTAAATATATAATAAAACGCTGGTATCACAAATAAAGTCAAAACAGTTGATGCAACCAAACCACCGATACTGACAACACCAAGTGGAGTACGCATTTCAGCGCCGGCATCTCCAATACCCATC
>DAIOVK010000187.1:0-6159 GCA_036759045.1 Kapaibacterium sp. (SeqCode)
CTAACACGAAACTTGAGATTTCTCAATTCGTTGCCAATGACACATTTTGTCATCTCCATTTAAATAAAGCATTTGCTTTATCTGGGGGTTCGAAATGACACCTTTTCTGGGTAATTTGCGTAATTGTTCATTACGAAGCAATTCTCCTAACTCCCTTATTTTCGTTATGGGTTAGGAGTACTAAAAATACCATTATTGTTAGCGGTTTGGTTTGAATGAAAAAAAACCATACTATTTTTGTAGTATGGCTTTTTTATAATTATTTAAAATGTAAATTACATTGACTTAGGGGGAGCCGGGTCATTTGGATTTCCAGCATTGCGTGCCGGAGTGAATATCATAAATAATGCTACGATTACAATTATTATTGCTCCAATTGCAAATGGTGGCTCATTAAATATAGCAGGCATTGGAACTTCGCCGAGAGCAAAGCCAGCAAACAGCAGTCCTATAAGCGCCTCGCCAGCTATAAAGCCGGCAGCTAATAGCACTCCAACATTATCAACTCTTGTCTTCTGTGCTTCATTAAAGTTTCTCTTTTTGCAAACCATATCAAGAATGCCTTTTGTAATACCACCGATGAAAATTGCAAATACTGTTCCGAATGGCAAATACATACCAACACTAATAAGCATTGGGCTGCCAGCGCGAATAAGAATAAGGGCGCATCCCATAAGCATACCAACGATAATAAGAGGCCAAGTCATATCGCCGCCGACAATTCCTTTAGAAAGCATAGCCATAAGCGATGCCTGTGGTGCCGGCAATTCTTTACTACCAAAACCACCGACATATCCTTGCATATTTCCCATAGAAACATCACCTTCGTGCAAGATGAAAAGAGGTATAAACAAAATAGCAGCAGCAATAACAACACCGACTATATCACCAAGCTGCATCTTCCAAGGAGTACCACCGAGAATATGCCCAACCTTTAAATCCTGAAGCATTTCGCCTGCAACAGCAGCAGCTACGCAAACTATTGCAGCAACGCCAAGCACAGCAGCAACGCCTTCCTGTCCACTTGCTCCTAGAGCAACCAAAATAATTGCTGTTACGACAAGTGCAGTGAGAGTAAGTCCGCTAATCGGATTGTTACTTGAACCCATAATTCCGACCAGATACCCCGATACAGCCGCAAAGAAAAATGCTAATATTATCATTACAGTTGCAGCAACTATGGCAATGAGAAGAGATGTGCTAAATACAAAGTAAGTTATAATGAAAGTACAAACAGCAACGAAAGCAATTCCGGCGAGTATCCATGTGAAACTTAAGTCTTTTTCTGTTCTTTCTACGTCAGAGCCAGCGCCGGCGGCAGCTTTTTTTACATCGCCAACTGAACGGGCAATACCGGTAACCAAGCTTTTTCTCATTCTGAATAAAGTATAGCAGGCACCAACGAGCATACCGCCAATTGCGATTGGACGAACTATTTTGCCCCATACTTCCATAGCAGTCAAGCCACCATCCTGTGGATAGTATGGCATAATGAAATACTGGATGATAGGTGTTAATAAGCCCCATGCAATTAAACCACCACCAAAAGCAAGCGATGCAAGCTGAGGACCGATGATATAGCCAACCCCCATATAAGCTGGGCTTATTGTAAAGGAATTGAACATCAATCCGCCTTGTGCCTGGAATGATGTTCCGGGAATTGTTTGTTTTGCAAAAACAAAAAAGTGCTTGAATGATGTTGCGAATAGTTTCAATTCGCCAAGTGCTTTAATTAAAGCACCACCAATCATTGCTAAAAAGAGATAAGAACTTCCTGAAGTGCCGGATTGTCCTGCTTTATGAATTTCAGCAGCAGCAACGGATTCTGGATAGGGCAATTCCTTATCTTCAACCATTATTCGCCTAAGTAAAGCAACGAACATAATTCCGAGAATACCACCGACTGCCATAATAGAAGCGGCGATTATGTAATTTGTTGTTGTATAGAACTCAGGCCAGATACCGGCAATAAAAAATGCGGGTAATGTGAAAATTGCACCGGCAGCAACTGATTCTCCAATTGAACCTACTGTACGGGCAAAATTCTCTTCTAAAATTGTTCCTTTAAATGCACGTAAAACTGCCATTCCGATAACTGCAGCAGGATAGGTCGCAGCTATTGTCATACCAGCTTTTAATCCCAAATACGCATTTGCAGCACCTAGAATCACTGCCATCAATAGACCAAGCACTAACGCTCTTATGGTCATTTCTGCCATATTCGATGATGATGCTACAAATGGAACGAACTTTTTTTCAGACATAATTAATCTCCATTCTCTTGTCTTAAAGCTATTTATTTATTATTCTACTTTCCCTGTTGTTGTCTTCCCCTTTTAAAAAGGTCTTTCTTTGTCAAAAGGTAACAATGACATCATTTTGTTTGTCTGTCATTCCGAACGAAGTGAGGAATCTCAAGTTTCGTGTTAGCAATGACTTGTGAGATTCCTCACTTCGTTTCGGAATGACAGGGTAAATATGTCATTTCCATTATAATAAAGCACTTGCTTTATTAGGGAGTTGCCAATGACATCTTTTCTTGTCATTCTGGCGTATGCCAGAATCCATCTTACTTTTTAGTCATTTGTCATTAGTTATTAGTAAAAAACCAATGACTAATAACAAATGCCTAATGACCTATAAAAACTATTTTTTAGATGGATTCTGACATTCGTCAGAATGACACTTTTAGTGATGTCATTTCCATTTAAAATAAAAGTCTTCCTTTATCTGGGGGTTCGGAATGACAATTTAAAATTATGACACTCATTTCAAATAAAGGTTTTCCTTTATCGTGAGGTTCAAAATAACAAGATAAATTGAATTTTTAGAACTCACTTTAAAAATTTTATTTCATTTTTCAGATTTAAAAGAATAATAAATCCTTTTATTTATAATAATATCAATTACTTAAAAAATATAAAAAGTTGGATTCTTAAAAAGTAAAACAACTAATATTATTTTTTTATAAAAGCAAATTAAGAAAATATTTTCACTTTATAATGCTTAATATTTTAGAAATCTTTTTACTGTCATTTGTTGTTAGTTGAATAATGTAATTTCCTGTTGGCAAACCCTGTGTGTTTATTGAAAAAGAAGTTGTGCCTGAACAAAGCTCAACATTATTTTTAATTAAAATTTCATTACCTAGCATATTTAATATTTTTAAATTTGCAAAATAATTATTAGCAGATTCTACATTAATACGAATAAAATCAGAACCTGGATTTGGATAAACCTCAAAATCAATTTCTTGATTTAATTCCAAATTATCTTCAATGCCAGTGTTAAGCAAACATTCTTTTAATTCTTTAGCCAATGCTTCTTTGGATTCTGCTCCTCCGAAACAGAATATGAATGATTTTTCTTTATTAGGAAGAAATTCACCGAAAAACTTCATTCCCATAACATAGTTTACATCAGTTATATTTGAGTGCTGAATTGAAGTGCCAGTGTTTAAACTTCTTATTTGGTCTGTTTTTTGGAAATATTTAATCATCTGGTAATCCATACCGGTAGCTTGTGCTTCGGTATTTGCCAAATTGGAATAGACGATAGAACCAAAAACAGGATAATTTGGTAAAGTAGCATATTCAACACATTCTGCAGCTATGTTTATTCCAGTAAGCTCGCTTGGAATTGCCTCTGGAAAAAGTGAGACTTTATTGCTGTCTTCGTTTGGTGCTACATCCCAGTCAAATAAATAACCTACAGCAAGGTCATTTATTATTTCTTCAGTTCGGTTCCTAATCTTTACTTTGATTTTAGCGATACCGGAATTTACGTTAGGTAAGCTAAAATGCTGAGTTACCTCAATTCCAATTGAATCATAAAGTGTTTCTGAGTCATCAATTATACTAACGTTATTTGCAGGAGCTAAAAATGGCTGAACTGATGAAAAGTCATTATAATCGTTATTCCAACCAAATAAGCTGCTAACAACTTTTTCAGAATTTGATACTGCCATAATTCCGGCATCATAAATTTGATTGCCTTTATCCTTATAATTAAAACCAATACCATCAAGTTGAGTAGAACCGTAGCCAATTGTTCCTTTATCGCTTGCAGAAAATTTTATAATATTATTTTCAAAAACAACAAAGTCGCTTGTCGGCACAAACGAAAATAAAAAGAAATCTGAGTAACTTGAATTATTTTTGGTAATATTAACTTTAAAAAATACTGGAGTAGTTTGATTTGCATTTATAAAAAAACGGAATGGTTCGAGGTTTAATGGGGAATTCGCATCAATGTAACTGCGATTAATAACTGAATCAATCATAATAATACTATTATTTTTTTCGCCATAAGTAGATAATTCGAATCTCAACTCATTTGCTGCTGCTAAACGATTAAAAGCATCGACCGAAAGTAAAACAGTATCATTTTTAATAAACCGCTGCACTTTTGAGCCATCACTTTTAGAATAATTAGCATTAATGAACTGAATGCCCGGAATCGAATTTGGATTTGTAGTCATCGCTTTAAGCAGGTTCAAACGTCCGGGTATAATGTCTCTCCATTCGTAATTTTGTTCTCTAATATCATCGGTGCACTGCCGTGTATATTCAATTGCCTGAATGGGGTCAAGCTCAGGATATTTTGCTCTGATTACCCCTAAAGCACCAGCTACAACCGGTGATGCAAAGGAGGTGCCAACCGAAAGTGCTTCGTAACTGTTTTTATTATTTGTAGAAATATTATCCTGTCCGGGTGCCATTATACGGGTATGTATCCCAATAGAACTTGAACTGCTTAATACATCATTTGGAGCTACTTCGCCAACACCAAGAACACCAAAATAGCCAGCAGGATACCACATTTCTGTGCGATAATCTTCATAATTTCCGCCGGCAGCAACTATTGCAACATCTTTTGAAACAGCATAATCTATAATGGATTGGTCAATTTGAGAAAATGGCTTTACACTTCCCCAACTGCAATTTAGCACTTTGATTCCTCGTTGAGCTGCATATAAAATGGATTCATATCCGTATATTATACTGCGGCCTTGATTGGAAGCTGCTTTAATAGGGAATAATCTGCAATTATACGAAACTCCGGCTATTCCAGTATTATTATTCGTTGTTGCTGCTGCTATACCTGCAACATTTGTTCCATGGGCATCATAAGGATTATAAGTATAATCGGCTTCAGTTCCGTCCTGAATGTATGCAAAATTATAGCCGAAATAGTCATCAATATATCCATTTCCGTCGTCATCTATTCCATTATATGGTATTTCGTTCCAATTCGGAGCAATTGAATTCATTAAATCCTGATGCTCCTGATATACACCATTATCACTTATTCCAATAATGACTGAGCTATCTCCTTTTGAATAATCCCATGCGTCAAAAGCAGAAATTCTGGCAAGCATTGTTTGGGAAGTAGCAAAGGGGTCACTGGGAATGTCTTGTATTTCATCAATGTAATATGGTTCTGCAATTTCTATTTGAGGGTAATTCTCTCTTAAATATTTGCAATAATCTTCAGGGTGGCTATTGTCATTATATTCAATAATATAAGTTCTTAATAACGGCTCTTCAGCTGATTTTATTGAATTAATCTGGTGGGATGTTTTATTAAGAAAATTTATTGATGAATTTGTCTTGTTTTTTAATAAAGGATTTATTTGGACTGCTTTTATTTCTTGAAAAATATTGTTTTGCTTAACAAATCCAATACCACCTTTCAATCTGATTCGGCAAACATTTGAAAGTAGCTTCAAACCTTTTATTCTCTTACTACCAATTTGCTCCTGATTTTCTATATTGCAGAATAAGTTTTGAGTAAGAAACGTAAAAAGAACAATTAATAAAACTTTTTTCATATTTAATTCCTATAGATTAATATCAATTTATATATTTTTTTTTGAAATTAAAAGCAATTACAAAATAAGAAAAATACTATTAAAAAGCAATAATTTTCCTAGAAATTTAGAAATGAGAAGCAAGCCATACGAGTAACAAGTTGTTCGTATGGCTTATACCAAGTTGTTTTTTATGATAGAATTTGTTTTTCTGTCATTCTCAACCTCAGAACTCCCGATGCCTCGTAGTTTGATATTTCGCAGTCTTGTCATTCCGAACCCCCTTATAAAGCAAGACCTTTATTTAAATGGAGATGACATCACTAAAAGTGTTATTCTGACGAATG
>DAIOVK010000188.1:0-6153 GCA_036759045.1 Kapaibacterium sp. (SeqCode)
GCTCAAAAGAAGGGCTTATTCATTATAAAAGCCACCGGCGACAGCGCCTCCATTGCAAACCGTGAGAATTTCATACCGAAGAACTGGTAATCCAAATTGAACCTTTCTTACTAAAATATCTTTGTTAATAACAAATTTTTTTCTTATAATTATTAAAGAAAGAAATAGAGAAAATAACAATTATTCAGATTATTTCTAAATTCAATATTGAAAAAAAACAGGAATTAGAACTTAAACACAAAACTATAATGGATATACAAAAAATAATTAACATTTTAAGATGCCCAGTTTCTAATTTGGATCTATTTCTAGATAATGATAAAAATCAAATATTAAGTATTGATAAAAGTAACAAATTTGACATAAAAGAAGGAATTCCGGTTTTTCTAAGTAAAGATTTTATTGATTCAAAAAAAATCAATTATTTAGAGCATTATACCCTTGATGGTGAGCATTTCGATTATTTTGAAAAGAGAGAAAAAGCAACTTTTGAAGCTGAGCGTAGATTACGAGAATATATAAAATCTATAATACCAAAAAATTCAGAACTGGTTTTGGATATTGGTTCAGGAAGTGCCTGGCTTGCAAAAAGCATTGGTAAAAATCGAAGAATTGTCTCTCTTGATATTTCAATTAATAATATAAAAAAAGCATTAGTTGAATATCCCTTTGAAAATCATTTTGGAGTTGTTGGTGATGCATACCACCTTCCTTTTGCAGACGATTGCTTTGACTGCATTGTTGCTGCTGAAATCATTGAGCATTTAGAAACACCATCTGAATTCATCAGGCAAGCGATTAAAAAACTAAAGAAAAATGGTATTCTAATAATTTCTACTCCTTATAAAGAAAAAATCAATCAATATTTATGCATCCACTGTAATCATTTAACACCTCAAAATGCTCATTTGCATTCTTTTGATGAAAATAAATTAAAAGCTCTTATTGATGATGAAGTTAAAAGTATTGAGTTTTTCACTTTCGGGAATAAATTCCATACTTTTTTAAGATTTTATGTAGTTTTGAAGTACTTTAATTTTTCTGTTTGGAAAATCATTGATTCTGTTTTTAATCTTATAATTAACAAAAAAATAAATATAATTTGCAAGATTGTTAAATAGGTATTCTGTTCGTTTAGAAAAACACTTATTAATCAAATTTCTTGTAATTGAAGTCAAGTGTTTATTTTATAAATAACATTATGTATTTTAAAAAATAGTATTATAAATTAATTTTTTAAAAAATAATTATTTTATTAATTTGTTGTTTTTTAAAAAGAAAATTATGAATAAAAGAAAAAATACCGAGGCAGAACGATTAAACTTTTGGGAAAAGCTATATTTACCAGAAATAGCACGTGGTTTGGGTTTAACATTTAAACAAATGTTTAAACCAAAATTTACTCGTCAATATCCTGAAGAACGCTGGGATCCAACAGGTTCTTACAGAGGACGCCCTGTCCTAGTATTAGAAGAAGCTGGAGAGCGGTGTGTTGCCTGTGGATTATGCTCACGGGTTTGCCCGGCTCTTGCTATTGAGGTTCAAGCAGCTGAAACTGAACGAGATAAAGAACGTTTTCCTGAGCGTTTTGAAATTAATATGCTTAGATGCATATTTTGTGGATATTGTGAGGAAGTTTGCCCAGAAGAAGCTATTATTATGAGTAAAGATTATGAACTTGTGTTTGAAAATCAGGCAGAAGCCATCTTTGGTAAAGACAAATTACTCATTCCTATTTCTCAGCTTCAGGATAGATTAGAATTTTTAAGAATGTATCGATAATTTTATATAAGAGGGTTCTAAGATTTCAATTTTGCCTGTTTATCCGAACCTACAGATAAAAAAAGACCTTTATTGAATAATGATGTCATTACTAAATAAGGCATTATGGCGAATGTCAGAATCCATCTAAAAAATATTTTTATATGTCATTTGTTATTTGTCATTAGTATTTTACTGACAAATAATGAGTTTGTGCAAAAACGAGTAAATACTCAAACAGACAAGAATGTCTATTCTACTAAGTTATTATAATTCAAGTAGGTCAAACATTCTTGTTTGACATTTATTCTTAAAAACCTTAGTTTTCAAACAAATACTGATGACTAATTACCAAAAGTTTCTTTGTCCATTCTCATTAGGAAAATCAAGATGGATTCAGACATACTCCAGAACGACAAGCAAGGATGTGATTAGTAATCCAATTTAAATAAGAATTTAAACATAAAATTATATATTAAAAATGTCAAAAAAAGAAAAAAAAGAAAGATACTCATTAAAACAAAGATTAAGTTTTGAAGATATTGTTGAGCTATCCAAAAAAGTAATGTTAGGTTCTGCCCCACGCAAACTTCTTGATAAAATACCAGATATAGTAATTCTTTTAAATAAAACGCGACAGATTGTTTTTGCTAATAAATTGCTTTTAGAATATTTATCATTAGAAGATGATAGCTCTATTCTTGGAAAACGACCGGGCGAAATTCTTAATTGCAATCACTCTTTTGAAACAGAATTTGGTTGTGGAAATTCAAAATCCTGTAATACCTGTGGAGCATTACTTTCGATTTTATCGGCATTAAACGAACAAGACGATTCTAAAGAATGTAGGATTTATAATGAAGAGATTGGGAAAGCTTATGATTTTAAAGTCAAAACTTCTACTATTTCACTTGATGGAGAAAGTTTTATTGTATTTTCATTAACTGAAATAAATGATGAGAAAAGACGCAAGATATTAGAAAAAATATTCTTCCATGACATAGCCAATACAGCAGTAGGTTTTCTTAATCTTGCCGAACTGCTACAAGTTGATTTGCCAGATGAATTTGATAAATATAAGCAATTTGCATCTCAGCTTTCGAAAAAACTGATGCGTGAGATTACAGCTCAAAAGCAAATTCTTGCTGCTGAAAACAATGAGCTACAAGTTCTTTTGGAAAAAACGAATTCAATTTCAATTATTAAAGAAGTTATTGAAGTATATTTGCATTATGATATTTCAAAGGATAAAGAAATTTTAATTGACAAAAACTCAGTAAATATCAACTTTAGAACTGATAAAGCAATTCTGGGAAGAATTCTTTCCAATTTACTTAAAAATGCCCTTGAAGCTTCAAGAAATGATAAATTAATCATTATTGGATGTACTGAAATTGAGAAAGAAATTCAATTTTGGGTTAAAAATGAAAGCTATATCCCATCAAAAGTACAACTTCAGATTTTTCAGCGCTCTTTTTCCACTAAAGGTACCGGCCGCGGTATTGGTACATACAGCGTTAAGCTATTAACAGAAAAATATTTAAAAGGTTTTGTCAGTTTTAAATCAACAAAAGAAGAAGGAACGACTTTTTTTGTAAATATACCTAAAAATTCATAATTTTAAACATTTTAAGATGTATAACTGATAATATTACAAATATTTATGAAAAAAAATTCGAGCTACTTGCTTTTCTCCTTCCCAAGTTTCACTTGGGAAGGAGGTATGAAAAAACTTTAATTTGCTTACTTGTCTATAACCAATTTTGCTGAGCTACTTTTATCTTTAGTGCGAAGAACAACAAAATAAATACCTTTTTGCAATTTGCCAGTATTATACAAAATATCATATCTGCCTGTTTCTAAATCACCGTTGTAAATACTTTGCAATTCAATACCACAATAATTATATATTTCAATTTCAACTGATGATTTAAAAGGCAAATCAAATTGAATTATTGTGTTTTCATTTGCAGGATTTGGCTTACATAAAATTGATAAATCTGTTTTATTTTCAGGAGGGAAATTCCAGGGAGTATGAACATCGCTTAACGTAGTGAAACTCCAGATTGAAGACCAGTTGCTTGTATCTGAGTCGCTTATAGCTCTTACTTTCCAAAAGTATGTTGTTGAAAAAGCTAATTCCCTTGCTCTGAATAATGTTTGGGTTAAAATTGTATCAATTATAATATTTTCTGGTGTTTGCGATGTTAATTGAAGTTGATAGGAAGATGCTGAATAAACTGCAGTCCATGTAAATAAACTGTCAATAGTGATGTTTTCGCTGCTGTCTTTAGGTGTTAGCAATTTTGGAACGTTTATCGGTTGAAATTCAAAAGGACCAATATCAACTATGTCATCATAAATTCTTTCGTTCCCAAATATATCGGTTAAAATGTATTCAGGTAATAATGCGTTATTACCTTTGTTTATGCAGGGCGAGTTTTCACTTAAATTGAAATAAAAGTCTTTATTTTCAATAAGCAGTGGATTTTTTTCAATACAATAATGAAAAGAAGGATACCCATAAACATCATTAGGATTGTTTGGAATACAGGAAAAATTGCAGTTAACTACTCCACCTTTTAAATAAATCTGTTCACCAGTATCCACGTTGCTATCAGTAAAATTAGACCAAAGTATTGAGTTATCAATAGTAGTCAAAGCATCAGGCAAATTATAAAGCCCAGCCCCAAATTCAGCATAGTTCTCAAATATCAAACTATTTATAATATTTATTTTTCCACTATTACTAAAAAAACAACCACCCAATTTTGCTTTGTTTTTATAGAAAATTGAATTTATATACGAAGTACCCCTTAATATGGAAATATTATAGATAGCCCCTCCATTTCCTTTAGCTGAATTTTCAATAAAATTGCAGTATTTTATTAAAGAATTACTACTAATATTATTAATAGCTCCTCCATTTTCTTTAGCTGAATTTTTTTTGAATGTAGAGCTTTTAATAACAGCATTACTAGATTTAATGTTAACAATAGCTCCTCCATGGTTTGAATAATTTTCAAAAAAAATACAATTATCAATAATTGGACAGCTATAATACCAATTTGAAACAGCACCGCCATACAAGCCATAATTCTTTTTAAAAGTGCAGTTTCTAATTGTAGGATTGCTCCTTATATTTGAAATTCCACCTCCTCTGTTGTTGGTATCATTATTTCCATTAGCATTTCCATTAGTGATTGTAAAACCATCTAAAACTGAATTGCTTGGTAACAATGGATAATAATTGTTAAAAATAATATGATAACAATTATCAGAAGAATCATTTTCAACTCCAATATCACCGGATAGTATTGTTGAATATTTTTCCCAATCTCTTTCTTCAAAACTTGGATTCCCAATGTTTGGAAAACCACCATAAATTGCGACACCTATTTTCATTCTAAAATGCATGCCTCGTTCTCCAATATTTAAACCGTAGTCATAGCTTGGTTTGTATGTTCCTTCAGCAACCCAGATTTCATCGCTATCCGTTGCTTCTAGTAAGGCAGACTGCAAGTTAGTAAAAGCATTTTCCCAGTTGCTTCCATCATTATTTCCAGTTGCATTTTCATTAACATATATAATAGAATTTTCTAATGTTTGAGTTGTGTCAGAAACATAATTAAACTCATAAGCTCCTATATCAACAGCTCCGAGTTCCAAAGTGTTTTTCTTTAAATATCTTGGAAAACCTAAACCACGTATATCATATTCTATATATCCTGAACCAGTACCTGCATCAATGCAAGGTGAATCAGAAGTTAATGATAATGGGTGTATAGGATTAGAAAGTAATGCCAACTTTGGATTTTCAAAAATACAATTCTGAATCATATTTCCAGCAACAATATCATTTTCATTATTTGATATACAACAATTGTTAAAATAAAAGTAATAATTATTTTCATATAAGCATCTATTAATAACTTGATTTCCTTCAAAAATTGCTATATTTCCCCAAAATATTGAATTTCTTATTGAAAAGCTGAAATCAATATAATCGTCAGAGATACTAAAAATAGCACCACCATTATATGCATAGTTTTTATAAACAGTACAATTTAAAATATAGCAGTTACTTTTTTCGCAATAAAAAGCACCACCGGAACCTGCAGAATTTTTAAAAATAACAGAATTAAAAATTCTTAAATCACCTTGGTATTGATAAATAGCTCCTCCGTTAAGAGCAGTATTTTCAATAAAATAAGAATTATAAACACTAGGCATTCCTTCCCAATTATAAATACATCCACCTTCATTTGCAGTGTTTCCCTCAAAGGTGCATTTATCAATAAATGGTTTATTATTTGAATTTTTTATGGCTCCGCCAGATCTATAAGCTGTATTGTTTAAAAAAGTACATCCGGTAATTAAAGGTTCTCCTGT
>DAIOVK010000189.1:0-6128 GCA_036759045.1 Kapaibacterium sp. (SeqCode)
TTGTAACATTTGGGCAAGCCCAAATGCTTCAGTTAAATTGCTATTATTGAATAGCAAACAATAATAAGAAAGATTCTGACATCCGTCAGAATGAAACTTTTCCTTAAGTCATTTCCATTTCAATAAAGTTCTTACTTCATTTTGGGGTTCGGAATGACAAGAAATGTTTATAAGGTTTTCGATAAATTACTACACTATTGGCTATGTAAAAAAAAGATATTCCATATTTTCTTAAATATGGAATATCTTCACTCTTTTGTTCAAATTGAATTTTGTAAGAAAGAAAACAGCAAATAGCCGAAAGCCGACAACTGGCAGCAGAAAACCATAAACGGAAATATTGCGAATTTGTTATTTGTCATTCGTCATTAGTTTTTTTCCATTTACCAATGACCAATGAAAAATAACGAATAACTCAATAACCGAATACCATTAATCATTAATCATTAATCATTAATCATTAAATTTACCCCTTAATCACAGCAAGTGGTTTTAGTTTGGCAACTATTTTTGCAATACCAGCTCTTTCAACTACATTAACTACAGAATTGACATCTTTATAAGCATCGGGGGCTTCTTCTGCTAATCCTTTAACTGAAGCTGTGTTAATTACAATTCCTCTTTGATTTAACTCTTTTTTTAACTCATCACCATTAATTTTTTTCATAGCAGCTGTGCGGGAAAGCAAGCGTCCTGCACCGTGGCAGGTAGAAGCAAAACTTAATTCCATAGCATCATTTGAACCAACTAGCACATAAGAAGCAGTCCCCATACTGCCGGGAATAAGGACCGGCTGTCCGATACTTCTGTAAATGGGAGGTAATTCTGCATTTCCGGCTGGAAAAGCACGTGTAGAACCTTTGCGGTGAACAAGGACTTTTTTTGTTTTGCCATTAATGGTGTGTTCTTCAATTTTTGCAATATTATGAGCAACGTCGTAGAGAATATCTAACTGTTTTCCGGCTTTTCCGAAAACGTTTTTCCATGCTTCACGGATTTCCCAGGTTATTAGTTGGCGGTTGGTCCAAGCATAGTTTGCTGAAGCAGCCATAGCAGCGAAATATCTTCTTCCGTCATCAGAATCAATTGGAGCAGCAGCAAGTTCCCTATCTGGTAACTCAATTTCATATTTTTTCATAGAGGAGACCATTTGTTTTAGATAGTCAGTAGCGACCTGATGTCCGAGACCGCGTGAGCCGGTGTGAATCTGGATTACAATTTGATTTTTATAGAGTCCAAAAACTTTTGCTGCTTCTTCATCAAATATTTTGTCAATATAATTTATTTCGACGAAATGATTTCCGGCGCCCATAGTGCCGAGTTGGTTCCGTCCTCTGTCTTTGGCAAGTTTGGAAACAGAGTCGCTTTCTGCCTGAGTCATACTTCCATTTGATTCAATGAAATCCAAATCGTTTGAATGCGCCCAACCTTGAGTTTCAGCATATTTGCAGCCATAGTTCAAAACCTTATTTAATTCATTATCATTCAACTTCGTATTTCCGCTTTTTCCGACCCCTGAAGGAACGAGCGAATAAATTTCACTTGCAATACTTTCCAGTTTACTTTTTATTTCATCTAAGGAAAAATTGGATTTGAGAAGACGGACTCCGCAGTTAATATCATAACCAATACCACCGGGGGAAATCACACCAGAGCTTAAATCAGTAGCAGCAACAGCACCGATTGGGAATCCGTATCCTTCGTGGATATCTGGCATAACGACAGGAGTTTCCTGAATACCGGGAAGGAAAGTAACATTTATTAATTGATTAATGGCACGGTCTTTAAATGCCTGAACAAGTAATTCTTCATTTGCGAAAACTCTTGCAGGGACTTGCATTCCTTTACGGAAATCAACTGGAATTTCCCAAAGCACATCAGACAATTTAATGAATTCTTTTACTTCCATAAAAACTCCATTAAAAAAGGATTAAATTATTTTTAGGTTTATAGTTTATGGTTTATGGTTATTCGTTATTCGTCATTAGTCATTAGTCATTAGTATATGGAAAAATACCAATGACTAATGACGAATAGCTAATAACTTAATAACTTAGTAACTTAATAACTTAATAACCCAATAACAAGAAATCACAAGAACACACCCCTGCCCCTCTCAAGAGGGGAATGTGTAAGGTGATATCTTATAATAAAGTAGGGCGGCTATAATTAATAACAGCGTAGCGGATTAGCTCGCCGGCAGTTTTAATTTTTAGCTTTTGCATAATATTAGAGCGATGAGACTGAACAGTGCGGTGGCTAATATTTAATATTTCAGAAATCTCGACACTTGTTTTTCCAAGTGCTACATAGTTTAATATTTCCTGTTCTCTTTTGGAAATAGAAATATGTGCAGAACTTGAAGAATCATTATAATTGTATGTGTTTTGAAGTAAATTTATGATTGATTTGCTAAATACTCTTTCACCGAGAAAAACATCGTGAAGAGCAGTTAGCAATTCTTTTGTTCCGATATCTTTAGTTAAGTAACCATCAGCTTCAGCTTCTAAAGCTTTTTTCAAGTGGTCGGGATCTTCAAAAGCAGTAAGAATAACAACTAAAACTTCAGGGTAAGTAGTTTTAATAATTCTAGTTGCTTCAATTCCGTCCATCTGGGGCATAAGGATGTCCAAAAGTGCAATATCGGGTTTATGGTATTTGACTAATTCAACTGCCTGCAAGCCGTTTGATGCCTCATCAACAATAAAAATAGATTTATCAACAGACAGCAATCGCCTCAGACCAGCCCGAATCACTTCGTGGTCGTCAGCGATTACTAATTTAATCTGTCTGTTTAATAAACTTTCTATCATTATACGTAATCAAATTTTGCAGTAAAGTGTCTTAAGAATGGTGCTTCCCATACAATTTTCATACCTTTTAATTCGTTGCGTCTTTTGTATATTTCAGAAATACATTCAGCAATATATTGCATGTGGCTTTGAGTGTAAACTCTGCGAGGAATAGCAAGACGAACAAGTTCCATATTAGCGGGAATAAATTCGCCATTATCATTTGTTTTGCCGAACATTATTGAACCGATTTCGCAGCAGCGGATTCCACCTTCAATGTAAGCTTCGCAGGCAAGCGTTTGTCCGGGGAAATGCTGTGGTGGAATATGAGGACAAAAACGCGCAGCATCAAGATAAACTGCGTGTCCGCCAGTAGGAACTAAAATTGGTACTCCGCCAGCAGTAAGCATATCGCCAAGAGATTTTACCTGTTCAATTCGGTATTCCAAATAATTCTCATCAAGAACTTCAGTGAAACCTTGAGTTAGTGCTTCCAAATCTCTACGGGCAAGACCACCGTAAGTAAGGAAACCTTCAGTTACAATTAAATTTACTTTGAGCTCGCCAGCGAGTGCATCATCATTAGTAGCAATGAAGCCACCGGTATTGGCAAGTCCGTCTTTTTTGGCGCTCATTGTGCAGCCATCTGCATAAGAAAACATTTCACGTGCAATTTCTTTTATAGTTTTGTTTTCATAACCTTTTTCACGCTTTTTTATGAAATAGGCATTTTCAGCAAAGCGGCAGCAGTCAAGATAAAGAGGAATGCCATAATTTTTAAGTAGCTCTTTGGTTTGACGAATATTTTCCATAGAAACCGGCTGTCCGCCACCAGTATTGTTGGTAACGGTAATCATACAGGCGGGGATATTTTCTTTACCTGTTTTTTCAATGTAGTTTTTAAGTCCTATTAAATCAATATTGCCTTTGAAATCGGCAACGACATCAGGGCGTTTACCAATTTCGGTAACAAAATCAACAGCGTTTGCGCCGGTATATTCAATATTTCCGCGGGTAGTATCGAAATGGGTATTATTTAAAATATGCTTTCCTTTACCACCGATAATTGAAAAGAAGATACGTTCAGCGGCTCTACCTTGATGAGTTGGAAGAATGTACTTAAATCCGGTGATTTCGCGGACTTTATCTTCAAATTTATAATAACTTTTAGAACCAGCATAAGATTCATCGCCATCCATTAGTGCTGCCCACTGCTTTGAACTCATCGCTGTTGTGCCACTATCGGTTAGTAAATCTATTGTAATTACATCTGATTTTAAATAAAAGGGATTATAAAAAGATTCTTTTAAGTATTTTTCTCTATCTTCCTTTTTCGTTAAAGGTATATGTTCGATTGATTTAATTTTAAATGGTTCAAATTTTGTTTTCATATACATATATTTCCTAAAATCAAAAAATATTATTCATAATACAAATATAATGAAAAAATTAATTGGTTATAACGTGTTTTTTTTTAACATTTTATTTAAGCTTACTGAGTGATTGTTTTGGAAATAGAGTAGTGCTAAAAATTTAATTTTGACTGCCATTCTAATACGAAGTGAGGAATCTCAAATGAATAATTCACAAAGAAACCTAAGACAACCAATTCAGAGCTTTTGATTTAATTTTTTCAAACCATTCTTTTTCATCTTTGTAAACATCTGCAATTTGAATAGAGTATTCAAAAAATCTTTGAATATGCATAGGTTCTGGTATGTATTTAGCATTATAAGAATCCTCAACCATTTTTATAAAAACATTTAGAGGCAGTGGAACAATTATTGAAACACCTCCATAATAACTTATTGGTACTTTGTGTAGCATATAGAAATGTGCTATACACGCTTCATTAATTGAAGGAGCAATAAACAAACAATAAGCTGGCTTTCCAGACTCTTTTTTTAACTTTGCTAGATGTCTCGCCACAGGTTCACCTTCCATTTCATATTGTCTATGTCCAGTTTGCATTGTAACTTCCACGGCTAGACCAAAATTGTCATAATCACAAATAATATCAGCAATGTTCCCTTGAGCAGTTGACATTGGTTTGCCGAAATCATCGAATTTTAAATTTGCCCTAATGCCACCTCCGTCTAACATTGTCATAGCTCTCCAAATATTCCATTCCAACATTAATGGAATGTCATAAAGTGATTTTTCTGATATTTGATTGAAAATATTGCATATATCATCATATAAACTATAATCCTTTATTGCTGATACCTGCTTGCTTATTAATTCGATTTTTCTATCTGAGATTTTGTCATAAAGAATATTTTTCAACTCTTCTATTGAAAATGTATTATCAACATAAATGTCACTAAACTCACTTTTTATTTG
The DNA here is from genome assembly GCA_036759045.1 of Kapaibacterium sp. (SeqCode). Taxonomy (GTDB): domain Bacteria; phylum Bacteroidota; class Ignavibacteria; order Kapaibacteriales; family UBA2268; genus JAAYJM01. Next base: position 5,136 of record DAIOVK010000189.1, read on the forward strand.
ATTGATGAGTAATTGGAAACCAAAATATGTTTTGCTTCTGATTTAAAGCGGTTCCTTATATTTACTGCATAAGTCTTTGAATATTCATCTATTATTAAATCATTATATAACTTTTCCGTTAATGGAGTTCTTCCAATAACTAACAATGCTTTACACTTCAGTTTTCTAAAATCATCAGCAAGAGCTATATGACTATCATCATTAAATCCATCTTTATATTCTTCATTCCCATAATCAGAAAAAACACAATCATAAGGAGGGTCTAAAAACATAAAATCATCTTTTTCTGAAATACTAAATATTTTTTTATAATCTTCATTGAAAATATCAGCTGTTGATAATAATGCTCTATACTTATGAGTTATTAATGAAGTATTCAAATTCTTATAGCGTCCATAAGGAACATTAAATTCTCCTTTAGAATTATAACGAATCATCCCGGAATAAGCAGTTTTATTGATAAAATAATAAATTAAAGCATCAGAATATTGCTTTTCAGCTAAACCATTATACATATTACGTATTTTGTAATATAACTCTTCATTTTTATCTTCTACTCTACTTTCCGGATCCTTTTGTTTTAACTCTTCAAACATTCTTCTGTTTTGTTCATAAAGAGTTTTTATTTCAGCAAGTTCAATGCTTAATTTTTGAAAATTTGATTTAACCCCATTGTAAAAACCAATTTATTTGGAATTTATATCATTTATAATTGCATTCTTAGGTTCTAAGTAAAAATATAATGCACCACCTCCAAAAAATGGTTCTATATAGCGTCCTTTAAAAGCAGGGATATGTTTAATGATATAATGCAATTCATTTGACTTTCCTTCTCTATATTTTATAATTGGTGTCATTCTTGTTCTTATGTGATTTTGTTTTTTAATTTAATTAATATAAGTGTTTTAAATTCTATATTTATTTAAAATTAATATTTTTACTTATATTTTCCAAAACAATAATTATTTGTTTTTAAAGTATTAAATAATAAAT
>DAIOVK010000190.1:0-6122 GCA_036759045.1 Kapaibacterium sp. (SeqCode)
TTTGCACTACTACTCTATATTTACTTCATTTTTTCAACTAGGAAAGTTGAGTTATTCATAAATAGAAAGTAAATTCATTATCACTCATTCCCAAGTTGCACTTGGGAATGTAACTTTCACAAAAGTTATGCTTAAACTCTTTTTCATAAAATAATGCAAAGCACAGCTTTAAAAGAAATCTTCCTTCCCAAGTGCAACTTGGGAAGGAGTTCAAGGAAGAATTATTAGAAAATTCAATTACTTTTGAGATGTTTTTCTGTTTTTTGTGTTCTAGTATATATAGAAAGTGTTAAATTGAAAATATATTTAATGAATGGGGACTGGAGATTAGGAATTTGGAATTAGGAATTTGAAAAGAATGGACCCAGTCCCCAGCTACCAGCCACAATTTCAGCAGCAACAGGTTGCTTCTGACACAGGGAAAAGTTCCCTGAATTAAATTTATTTTTTTTTAATTTAAAGAGGTTCAAAATGTTACAAAAAATTTTTCTAATTACACTCACTTTTATGCTTCTTTCAATAAGCAGCAAAGCAACACCTCCAAACCTTGTTTTGGAATGGCAAAAAGACATTTTTCCTACAGAAATTAACTTTTCAAAATTTTCTGTTGATGGAAAATATATTTACTGTGCAATAGGAAACACTATTCAGAAAATGGATGCAAGCAACGGAGAGTTTGTTTCAATTTTTGAAGATAAAGATAAGTACTGGATTTATGAAATGCAAATATCTGAACAAGGCAATATTATAGCAACAAGAGATGGTGGTGGCGACATAAATTTATGGGATACAAAGTTAGAAAAATCATTTAAACATATACCCTTTGGAACAGGCGAAGGTTCGAGCGGTGCTTTTTGTTTTGATATAACTCCTGATGGAAATTTTTTAATAGTTGGAAATTTAACAGAGATTGAAGAACCTCAACAGCAATATTTTAATTTACTTTTATACGATATTCAAAAAAGCGAAATTATAAAAAGTGTTCCTTTTGATAATGCTTTAGTAAAAATTAAATTCTCACATAATGGAAAATATTTTGTCACAGGTGCAATTTATAGTAAAGATGACAATTACCCAGAAGAATGGTATGATCAACTAATACTTTGGGAGACAGATTCTTGTAAACAAATTGCTATATTAAGGGATACTTTAACTTTAAAAGGTGAAACTCCGGGTGGTTATAGAATTTTAAAATTTTCATATAATGATAAGTATTTAGGCGCTGTTAATATTAATCCATGGGAAACTTATATTTATGATTTATCTAAATTAGAATTAGTAAAAAAGTCTGATGGAAGAACTTGTGTAAATGTTGAATTCCTTCCTGATTCAACTTTTTATATATTATCTTATATTCCGTCTGAATTCTATGAAATAGGTACAAACAATTATGTTGGTAAAGCAGATTTTTTTATGAGTAAAATAGAATCTTCTTTATTAACAAAAAATATTTTTTTTATACAAAATAGTTTTGATTTATATTTTATGTCACAAAGCACCTCAACTATAAAAGAAATATACAAACATGAAGGAAAAATAAGTATTAATACTATAAACAACCAAATTATTGTTATCAATGCAGATAGCTTTAAAAAACAAATACAAATAATAATAACAAATATATCTGGTAAAACAATATATACAAAAGATTTATCAAATATTCAAGCTAATGAGAAATTAAATTTAAATTTAGAACTACCTTCTGGTTTTTATATATGTAAAATTATAGAAGAAAGCAATGTTTACTCTGAAAAAATTGAAATTGAGAGGTAAAAGATGAAAAAGATTCTTTTGTCGTTCAGTAACTAAAAATTTGCTATTAGATTTTATGGTATTAATTTTGCAATAAAAAGTTAGTATTTTTTTAAGAATTGAATTTTAGAGAATAATTGACAAATGAAAAGAAAGAATAATGGCAAAAAACATAAGTAAAATAATCATAATAATAGTTTTATATATAATTTCAAATCTCTCCTTACATTCCGAATCAAAGCATAACGTTAGATTAGGCATAGATAATTTAATAAAAAGTAATTTCGAGGTCCTTGCCGGAAAGCGTGTAATTCTTTATACTAATCAATCTGGAAGAACCTCAGAAGGCACTTTAACAGCGGAAATATTCGCAGAGCAAAATAAGTTTTTAACACTCGCTTTCTTTACTCCTGAACACGGACTATACTCAACTGTTCCTGCTGGCGAAGAAATTGCAAATGATAAAATCTTCGATATTCCTATTATTTCTCTTTATGGTGGAAGCAAAAAGCCAACAGCAAAACAATTAGAGAACTGCGATGCTGTTGTAGTTGATATTCAGGACATAGGAGTGCGCTCTTATACTTATATCAGTACGCTTTATTACATAATGGAGGCATGTGCCGAGCAAAACGTGGAAGTTGTGATTTTAGACCGACCAAATCCAATAGGTGGATTAATTGTTGACGGAAATGTAGTTGAAGAGCAATTTAAATCATTCATCGGAATTATTCCGGTTCCCTACCTTCACGGCTGCACAATTGGTGAAATAGCAAAATTAATAAACGGAGAAGGTTGGCTAAAAAAAGATGGTAAACCGATAAAAGCAAAACTGAACGTTATAAAAATGAGTGGTTGGCAGCGTTGGATGAGTTGGGAGGATACCGGCTTTTCGTGGATTCCGACCTCTCCGCATATTCCTTCTGTTGACGCTGCACGCGGTTATGCTACACTCGGCAGTTTCGGGGAACTTGGCGTAATAAGTATTGGAATTGGCACTACTTTACCCTTTCAATACATTGGCAGTCCAGAATTTAATACTGATGATGTTTATAAATCATTTAAAAATAATAAAATTGACGGATTGGATTTAATCCCAACCCGTTACCGCCCTTTTTACGCAAAATACTCTAATACTGATTGCAACGGCTTCCTTTTACGCTTTAAGTTAAATAATCACTATGAACCTTATACTGCGGGCTTCAGAATTATGCTTGCGATTAGGGAAATTCATCCTGAAATTTTTGATATTAATACTGTTAATGAAAAAGCAAAGCAGATGTTTTGCAAGGCAACCGGCACCGATGAACTTTTTTATGCTCTGTTCGATTTAAATGCAACTGATGAAAAAGTGCTACAAATTTGCAATAAAGGAAAAAAAGAATTTTTATTGAAACGAGCAAAGTATTTATTATATGAGTAGTTTTATAATAAAAAAAATTACTTTCGTCTTCTTTTATAATAATTTGTTAATTCTTATGAAAGGGGAAAAATGATTTACCAACTTCCAGAATTGCCATACTCAAAGAATGCCTTTGCTCCGATTCTATCTGAAGAATCATTCGATTACCACTATGGTAAGCATCATCAGGCGTATATCACCAATCTCAACAATTTAATTGCCGGGACTGATTACGAAAACATGCCTTTAGAAGATATAATTAAGAAAGCTCAGGCAGGACTTTTTAATAATGCTGCTCAAACCTGGAATCATACATTTTATTGGAATTGTATTTCGCCAAATGGTGGTGGTATGCCTAAAGGTCAGTTGCTTGATGCAATCAAAAATAGCTTCGGTTCTTTCGATGCTTTCAAAGAGCAGTTCTCCAAAGCGGCTGCTACTTTGTTCGGCTCTGGCTGGGCTTGGCTCGTAAAAAATCCAGATGGCAAACTTGAAATACTGGCATTAAGCAATGCAGGCACTCCTCTTACTTTAGATAAAAAGCCCATTCTTACTATTGACGTTTGGGAACACGCCTACTACATTGATTATCGCAATGCTCGTCCTCAATTTATAGATAAATTTTGGGAAATTGTCAACTGGGACAACGCATTGAAACTCTTATAAATTCTGAATCTATCTTGGAAAAGCAAGCGAGTTTATCACGAAACATTTGGGCAAGCCCAAATGCATTCGTAAACAAGCTAAAAACAAAAAACAACTGAAAAAAAAGATAGATTCTGATGTACAATTAAAAAAAAGTATCTCTTAATTTCGTAAAGTATTTTAACTTTGCGTAAGTTCTTAAGCAAGATATAATTGAAAAACGCAGATATCCTACATCTTCAAGATGTAGGATATCTTTTTTTGGGGAATACATACTATTTGCTATCATTGAGTTCTGAGATTATTTACCTCACTAAATGCGTCATTCTGACTTTTACCGGAATCAATCTTAGAAAATCAAGGAACTTACAACAAAACATTTGGGCAAGCCCAAATGCATCTCCAAAATAGCTAATAGCAATTGAACTAATAACTAATGACCAAGTAAAGAATAATATATTCTTTAAATTTAAAAAACTTATTTCCTTTAAAATCGTATATAAATAAAAAAATAGAATGATTAAAAATTTATTATATTTGAAAATGTTTATCAATATTTTGGAGTTACGATGGGAAACAATTTTAGCAAATCAAGTTGCTCAAATGCAATTTATGGATTAGGTTTTATTGGCGCTGTAATCTACTTTATATCAACAGCTACTTCATTTTGGGTGGGACTTTTAGGGATTTTAAAAGCAATTTTCTGGCCCGCATTCTTAGTTTACGAAGCTATGAAATTCCTTAATATGTAGAATTTCTATACTTTATTTTGAAAAAGTTGGATTTGCGAAACAGTCATGCCTGTTTATTAATTATTTCTGTTTCTTCCCTGTTCAATTTGAGAAGTAAGAAAAAATAGATATTCCATATCTGCCAGATATGGAATATCTATCTACCTAACAATGTGTTGCATACATTTGATATTAATAATCAACCATCAGTTATCCCGATGGCTGAATGTAATTCTTCGATTGGCACTTTTACAAGTGAATGAAATTCTTAATATTTACTTAGAAAAGTACTACCACAAAAAATCAAAGCAGTAGCTACAATACAATTCAAAGCTATAAGCAAAATTTTTAAAATTTGTTTTCAAACTTTTATCCCATTGGTAAGGGCAATAGTGAAAACTGATTTCCATACCTAATCCACTCGAATTTGATATTTCTTTATAAAATGAAATTCCACTTAATAAATGCATTGCAGGAACTTTTATTTCTTTTACAAAAGTTTTATTATTGACAGATTCTTCATATTTTGCATTAAAAGCATCAATTCCAATTCCTAATTTAGGGATAATATTTAGGAATTTACTTTCGAATATTTTATATCCGACAATTGCTCCTACATGAATGCAATAGTTAGAATTAACTGTTCTTGTTTCTTTATCCGCATCATATCTAAACCTCTTGCTCCCATTGGTTATCAAATATTTTAAATAAATATCCAAAGTAAATTTATTTTTAAATATTGGTCCAAAAGCAAGACCAAATATTAAGTTGTTGCAAAAAATATCTTCTTTGCCTATTGGTGCATAGTTTCCAATTATTAATGTCAAATGAGCTGCTTCTGCCTTATTATTTTCCTTTTTTTTAATAAAAAATTTATTCAAAAATCCATATTTTTTATCATTTTCATTTACTAAATTTTCAACTTCATCTATATTCCCGGCAAAAAAGTTGCATATTATCAATTTGTTTGTATCAAGGGTGCTTGTTTGCAACAATTCAGCGGCTTTTTGTTTGACTAATGTATCAATTTTATGCCTCAAATTTACGTAGCTGTAATAGTTTTTATTATAAAAATAAACATAATCGTAATAATACTTTTTTGCATTATTATAACGATTAATTAAATTCAAGGGATAAAGCGAATTATAATACAATTCAATATTGCTTTCAGCTTCTTCATTATTAATCAATGATTTTAATATGATTAGACGAAGAGGAAGCTCAGACATACCGCATTGCTGGGTCCAGTTATCCATTGTTTTTGCAAATTGTTCGAAATTGTTGCTGGTAAAACATTCGTAAAGAGTGTCTAACTCATTTGAAGCAATTTTTTCGCAAATATGGACAGTTCTTGTTGTGTCATCATTTTGAAAAGCAAAACAATAACTTGAAGCAAGAAATGTTAAAAATAAATATAAAACAATTTTCTTTTTCATAAAAATATTTATTTGTCAATTACTGTTTTAATAATATACCAATTTGCTTTATACTAAATTGCTAATAGAAAAAGCAAATATTATATGTTATTACGAACCCCCTGATAAAGCAAGTGCTTCATTGAAATGGAGATGGCATAAGGTTTAGAAAGATTA
>DAIOVK010000191.1:0-6108 GCA_036759045.1 Kapaibacterium sp. (SeqCode)
CATTTTGTATAGTAATCATAAAGTTTGGGGTAAATTGGCATATCCCTTGTTATACCCATACCACCTGTAACCTGATTTAAGTAGCGAAGTTGAGCCCAATTTTCCATTCTTTCACGCGTTTCGGTGTCCTGTCCATAGAATCGAAAAAAATTATAAATATGTGATTGATTATTTATATTTACAATTGTATCATGAAATGCTTGTAAAATACTTCTGTTCATTGCATCGTAGTTTCCTTTAAATAAATAATACGCATTTTCATTATCTATTCTTATCCAATTTAAATTTATATCACAATTACCATAGTAGGTTACGATTATATTAACTGAATCAATAAAACCGCTGCTCATATTTATGCCAAAATAAAATTCCCTGTTTTGCCATGGTTCGTTTTCTTGGTTAATATTTTTTTTCGCTTTAAACCTTGATGTAATTGAAAGATTTCTGCTATTCAAATATAATTCATTCACAGGAAGCATATATCTTGTAATCTTAAATTCAATAGTAGTATCTTGAACTATGTCGTATTTAAGGGCAAAACCTTTAAAATTTAAACTTCCTAATGATTCTAAATTACCATTAAAGTTATTCTTTGCTATACTATCGAACAATATATAACTTGAATCTTTAACAAAAGTACTATCGTTAATTTTATTTTGGTAATAATAAAGTATTTTTATTCCAAGAATAGGTTCATTATCTAAAATTTGGTTATAAGCCGAGTCAGTATTAAACCTTTCTAAATTAATAGTAATAAACCAGTTTGAAGGTTTATATGTGTAGAAATTATTATATTCACCAGCCAAAGATTGGCTTGCAATAAATTTTGAAGAAAAAGAATTATTTGGGAAAGGATCTTTAAAAACTACATCTCCTGTATAAGTACTGCTCTGTCTTAATATTAGTTTATTATTTAAAGTATCAGCAAGATTTGCTAAATTATATTTGAATCCAAAAACAGAGTTTTTTGGGTCATTCCCATTATTTAAAGGTAGAAATTCTCCGATATCATTAATTTTTAACCTTGGTTCATATTGTATTGAAGATCAATTGTAATTAGCCATCGGCCTATAAGAGCTATAATTAATTGGTTGAGCTACCATATTTATTATATTTGTTGAATCATAAGTAGCATTCGCCCTAAAGCTATGGCAAGCTTTAGTGTTCATTTTTAGTTCTTTCATCATTTTACCTGTCCCACTCCATTGGAATCCCAAATTGAAATTTTCCTGAGGGTAATCATTAACATTAAATTCTATTGTATCAATTCCTTTTATTAATTTAAATGGCACTTGCTCAATGTCTTGGCAGTGTAAATTGATATTAAAAATTATTAAAATTAATAATAATATTGCATTTTTCATATTACGCTCCTTACTTGCTTATAATTATTTTTTCTGTAAATATTTCTTCCTGGTCTTTCTGAATGCTTATTATGTATTGACAGCTTGAAATATTTTCAGTTGAAAAAGTTATATCAAGATGTTTTTCTATGCAGTATTTATTAAATATATCAACAATTTTTTTTCCTTCTAAATCAATAAGATAAATATTTATATATCCCGGTATTTTATTATCAAACTTCAAATTTATATTATCTGTAACTGGGTTTGGAAAAATTTCTATTAATTTATTTGTAATTTTTTCATCTTGTTTATAGCTAATATCCCATTTAGTTTTAAAAACAGCTATACCAAAAGGGATTTCAGCAAACAGGTATTGATTATTTGGTGAAACTATTGGTTGATAGAATAAACTATTATATGTATATTCAATTCCTTTTGTTTTTAAATTATAAATATCTGTTTTTCCAATATCATCGTTTATTGTTCTTAAAATTATTTTATCATTATTTTTTGAGAAATCAATTCCACCGGCTCCACCTGGTTTAATCATCTCCAAGTTCATTATTGTACTTAAGTTAGGTAATTCATATATTTCAAATTTATTGTCGTAACTAATTGCTAACATACTGTCATTTGGACTAAATTTTAATACATTAACTTTATTACTTAAATCATTATTTCCCGGAATAAAAATTGTATTTGAAATCTTATATAACTCTGATTCCCAAAATTGAACTTCATATCTTGGATAAGTTGTAGATGTAGTAAAAATATTGCTATTATTAGAAAATTGAATTTTATTAAAAACCATTCCATTAAGTGGTTCAAAATAATGAAACAGTATTTCTCCGCTTTCAAAGTTAAAAATAACTAAATGCATATTATTTTCTGCATTATACGTTACAGCTTGCCCAATTCCAGCAAGTTGTTTTCCATCTGGAGATAAACTTATATCAGAAAAAAGGATATATCCAGCAATGTCATCTTCTTTTAATTTAAATTCTTTGTAGAATTCACCTGTTTCAATTTCCCAGATATGAATTGACGAAATATCAGAAGCAACAAGATATTTTCCATCCTTTGAAACTTCAATATCAACGTATCCAATATTATCTTCAATTTTAAATGTTCTTAATAAATCGCCATTTTCTGCATTTCTTTCCTGAATAGTTTTGTCAATAGAAATATAAATTTTTGTTCCATTTGGATGGTATGCACGTATAGGTAGATACTTATTTAATATTAATTCCCATACTACTTCATCATCCTGTTCTGATATGCAGACGTAGCTAGCTGACAACAAAAGTGTTGCAATTCCGAGTAACCAAATTATTATTTTCATTTCAAACTCCTTTTTCTTAAATATTTTTACTTATAATGGAAAATCTGCTTTTTCTGTTATAAGGAAAGCATTTAATTTTTAAGAACTTTAAATCGCTTCGTTTAATTTGTAACTTAATAAATATCTATTTTACTTCCAAATTTATTTAAATTTTTCCCAAATCCCCAACTCCTAACTCCCAATTCCTATACCCAGCCCCTTTACATTAAATATATTTTTAATTTAACACATTCAAATATATATAAACACAAAAATCAGAAAAACGTCTCAAAGAAAATTGAATTTTCTCGTTTCGTTGATTATTCAGTATTTTATTTGTAATTAATAAATTGTTTTTATAGATTTGTAAAAAAAGTTAATCCAATAATTATTAAAAAAAACTATATTAGAAAAAATGGAAAATTTCATAGTTCTAAATCAGTCAAATATAGAAAATGAACATATTTGTTGTGGCTTTTCGGATAAGAAATGCAATTAAGGTTATGAGTTAAAGAAAGAATGGTTAAAATGTGAATTGGAAAATTGGAAATTATCAAATTGGACACGATGGAAAAAGCACAAGCGGCTCCAAGTCCAGCGACAATTTTTAGCTTGTTTTATAACGGAGAATTTATAACTACAGATTTAAGTGTTTGCTTAGACAATCATTTCGATAAAATTTTAAAAAATAAAAAATTATGAAAGAAATACTATTAAAAGTTCGGGAAGAACTTGAAAAGAAATTTGATGAAAAAACAAAAGCTGGCAGCCAGCACTTTTTCAAAGAGAAAGTAAAAGTAATTGGAGTGAAATCATCAGATGTGCAAAGAATCAGTAAAGAAGTTTTTAAATTTTTCAAGCTAAATGAAAAAGCCCATATTTTTGATTTATGTGAAAAATTGTGGCAAAGCGGCTATCTTGAAGAATCCTTTATTGCCTGCAATTGGTCCTATAATGTTCATAATGAATTTTTGCCTGCTGATTTTGATATATTTGAAAAATGGATAAAAAAATATATTGACAACTGGGCTTCCTGCGATACTTTTTGTAATCACACAATAGGAGAGTTTATAGAGATGTATCCTGAATACATATCGAAACTTAAGGAAAATGCAAAATCAGATAACAGATGGGTTAGACGTGCTGCTGCTGTTTCTCTTATTGTTCCGGCGAAAAAAGGAAAATTTTTAAATGATGTTTTTGAAATTGCTGATATTTTACTTTTAGATAAAGATGATTTAGTTCAAAAGGGCTACGGCTGGCTCTTGAAAGTAGCAAGTCAGTTAAATCAAAAAGCAGTATTTGAATACGTTGTTAAAAACAAAGCTGTTATGCCGCGAACTGCCCTTCGGTATGCTATTGAGAAAATGCCTCCCGATTTGAAAAGCATCGCTATGGCTAAATAGTTTTCTATTTATGGAAAAGAAATGAACAATTTAAGAAACAAGTCATACTATCAACAAGTTGATAGCATTACTTTACTCTTACTTTTGTAAAGTTTCTATACTTTGCTAAAGTTAGCAGCATAAAATTCTTCGATGAGCTAAGAATGACAGTAAAAATTACAAAAAAACCGATACTGAAAAGTTCTGAGATATTCCAAGCGTATTGTGGTGATAAATCCCGGCGTAAACTCTAATCAAATCCCATAGAAAAGATGAGACCGCAAATTCAATTGCAGATGGATTGCTTTGATATGCTAAACGAACCTTTACTATATTTTCAAAGTCATAACTACTTGCAAAATTTATTCCACTCTTTTCATTTATCCTTATGATTGCATCTAAATCGAATGTCAAATTTTCTATTGGTTCGTAGCCAATTCCAAAAATGCCATACTGAGGAACATTGTTTTCTGTGAGTGAATAATTGCTTCTCAAAACATTGCTAAGATAAAATCCGGCTGAAAGATCGCCTGATATATCAATAACAGAGCCAACATTAACAAACAACATGTTTTCTTCTGAATAATCCTGAATGTGAATACGGGAGTACTGAACATCTGCTGCAATTGATATTTTATCTCCAAATTGATAGGCAGAAAAAGTGGAAAATGAAAATTCATTCCACAGCTTATTTCCAATGCTGAAAAATGAAGCACCAGCAGTGATTTTATCACTAAAGCGATTGCAAGCCATAGCTAAGAATGGAGTTAAATCATTGATTCCAAATTTAGAAGGACTTATAGAAAAAGAGATTATTGTTTCATAGGCACACTTAAATTGTGCAGGATTTTGTAAATATGAACATTCTGAAATTGCTGTTTTTCCAACAGAATTGTTTATAGAATTTATAAACAAACTGTAGCCGGTTTGAGAAATGCTCAAATTAACCAGAAAAAACAGAAAAAATAATGAATATTTTAAAAACAATAAATTCATAAGAAAAAAGTTTATATTTATAACATATTTGATTTTCTTGAATTTTTTTTATAATTTATGAAAATATAATAATAATAAAAAATAATTTATATTAAAATGAAAAATATAATAAAAACATTAGCTTTAATCGTATTAATGGTAATACCATTTTCTGCTTCATCGCAGGAAATAAAGGCAAACGTAACGGTCGTACTGGACCAACTAACGTTTGAGAACAGAACAAGTGTTGCTCAAATGGAAAATGATGTTGAAAGTTATATAAACAATCAGAAATTTACCCGGATTGAATGGGAAGGCGACCCAATCCCGGTTGAGATTACTATTGTTCTCAGTGGCGGCTCAAATAATAAGTATGGCGGACGGCTTTTAGTTGTTTCAAAAAGGAAATTAGATGGTCCTGAAGAAATCGCAGGTGAATCTGTTGCCCTGAAAATGCTTGATGACAAGTGGTCATTTGAATATGGGCTTGGAGCTAATTTAACTTATAATCCCATGCGTTTCGATGCATTTACAAGTTTAATAGACTATTATTTGCTGCTTGTAATTGGCTTTGACCTTGATTCTTATAATGAACTAAGTGGCTCTGAAGTGTTTGAGCAAGCAAAATCAATTATTCAACTTGGTGCTTCTAATAATGCAGATGGTTATAGCACATTTTCGCAGCCCGGCGAATTTACACGCTTTAACCTTGTATCTGAATTAACAGATATGCGCTATCACGATTTAAGAAAAATATTCTTTAGCTATTACTTCGATGTTTTAGACCAAATGGCTTTCGACAAAGAAAAAGCAATGTTAAGTTTAGAATATGTTATTTCTGACCTCGCCAGTTTTAAAAAGAATAAAATGGTTGGTCCGAGTGTGCTCCTTCAGGCATTTTTTGATTCTAAAGCTAATGAAATTGCTTATACTTTAAAAAAATATCCAAAAGAAGAAGTTTTTACTAATTTAAAATACGTTGACCCTAGCAATACAATGCTTTATGATGAAGCTAAAGCAGGTAAATAATTATTAATTGTTAATTATTAATTGTTAATTATTAATTGTTAATTATTAATTG
>DAIOVK010000192.1:0-6103 GCA_036759045.1 Kapaibacterium sp. (SeqCode)
CTTTGCTTGTCATTCTGGCGTATGTCAGGATCCATCTTGCTTTTTAGTCATTAGTCATTGGTCATTCGTTGTTAGTAAAAATACTAATGACAAATGACCTCTAAAAACTATTTTAAAGATGGATTCTGACATCCGTCAGAATGACGCTTAAAGTGATGTCATCTACATTTAAATAAAGCATTTGCTTTATTTTGGGGTTCGGAATGACAGGGTAAAGTGATGTCATCTTCATTTAAATTAATCACTTGTTTTATCAGGGGGTTCGGAATGACGCCAGATATTAATTATTAGGAACCTCAATATGTATTATTTTAAATAGGAAATGATATAATAGAATATTTACATTTTTAATTCGTTATATATTTTCTTTATTGAAAGATATTTACTAAAATATTAAATGAAATAATTTTCAATAATTGAATGGTGATAAGATAATCTGATATATTTAAGAAGAAATATTTTAAATTTTATAAATAATTAACGGATAGGATTATGAAAAAATCAAACTTATATGCTTTAATACTTGGAGTTTCAAGTGGCTTTGGTAAAGCCACCAGTTTGGAGTTAGCAAAAAAAGGATATAATATTTTTGGCGTTCACCTTGATATTGGTGTAGCGAAAGAAGCTGCCAATGAATTGAAAAAAGAAATCGAAAGCTTCGGAGTAGAAGCAGTGTTCTATAATTCAAATGCTGCTGATGACCAAAATAGAAAAGAAATAATTGAATCAATAAAAGAAATATTCAAAACTAAAGAAGAGCCAAAACTTAGAGTATTGCTTCACTCTTTAGCTTTTGGTGCAATTAAGCCGTTTTTCTCTGCAAACCACAAGGAAATGGTAAGTAAAAAGCAGATTGAGATGACAATGGATGTTATGGCAAATTCATTGGTATATTGGGTGCAGGATTTATTTAAAGAAAATCTTCTTGCCGAAAATTCCAGAATATTTGCAATGTCTAGCATTGGCTCTGAAAGGGCTATGCTTAATTATGGTTCTATATCAGCAGCAAAAGCAGCAATAGAATCTTATGTCCGTCAAATTGCAGTTGAGCTTGCACCATATAAAATTACTTCAAATGCGATTATGGCTGGCTTAACGGACACTCCGGCTGCTCAAAAAATTCCCGGCTTTGAAAAAATGTTGGAATTTGCCCGGGCTCATAATCCTTTCCAAAGGAATACTGTTCCCGAAGATGTCGCTCAGGCAATTTCAATGCTCGTTGATGAAAAGTTTTACTGGATAAATGGACAAGTGATTGCTGTTGATGGTGGAGAGGGTATTTTGAATTTTATTAAATAATTAGTATATTTACATTTAAAAAATTTGCAATTTTAAAATTTTATTAATATAAAGGAGTAGAAATGATTGAATTTGCTTTTTCTGAAGAGCAGAATATGTTAAGGGATATGGTGAAAGACTTCGTTACAAATGAATTGAAGCCAATAGCCGCTAAAATTGATGAAGACGAAGCGATACCAGATGAGATAATAAAGAAAATTGGAGAACTCGGCTTGCTTGGAACTCCATTTCCGATGGAATATGGTGGTAGTGGATTTGGTGAAGTTGGATACTGTATTGCTCAGGAAGAAGTAGGACGTGCTTGCCTTTCTACCGCTACATTTATTGGCGCCCACGTATCTATTGGAACTAACGCTATGTATATCGGTGGTTCAGAAGAAATCCGTCAAAAATATGTTGTTCCCTGCGCTCAGGGTGAAAAAATTGCCAGTTTTGCATTAACAGAGCAAGGTGCCGGTTCCGATTCTTTCAATCTCCGCACTAAAGCAGAATTTGATGGAAGCAACTGGATTATTAACGGTGAAAAACTTTGGATTACTAACGCTCCGTTTGCTGATACTTTTTCTGTCTTTGCTAGAACAAACAAAGGTATTTCTGCATTTGTCGTAGAAAAAGGAACTCCCGGACTTACTCCCGGCGCACCTGAAAAGAAAATGGGTATTAAAGGAAGTAAAACGTCATCAATAACATTCGATAACGTTGTAGTTCCAAAAGAAAATTTGATTGGTACTGATGGTAGAGGTTTTTTAATTGCTATGAAAACTCTTGATGCCGGTCGTCTCGGACTTGGCGCGGCATGCCTTGGTGCTTGCAAAGAGCTTTTAGAACTCTCCGTTCGTTATGCTAAAGAGCGTAAGCAATTTAATGAGCCAATCGCTAATTTCCAGGCTGTCCAGTTTATGCTCGCTGATATTGCTACTCTCATTTATACTTCTGAATCGTTGATTTACAGAACTGCAGCTAAATACGACGAAGGCAAAATGCTTTCCCGTGAATCTGCTATGGTTAAGCTCGTCGTTTCTGAAGCATTGGACAAAGTTGTTGACCTTGCTATGCAAGTTCACGGCGGAATGGGCTATTCTAAAGAAATGCCTATTGAAAGATTTTACAGAGATGCCCGCATTAACAGAATTTTTGAAGGAACTACTGAAGTTCAAAAAATCGTTATTGCTCACGATATCTTAAAAAGAAACGGCAGAATGTAGTTTATCTTAAATTCAAAATAAAGAATATATTACTCCTTCTCAATTGGCACTTGGGAAGGAGGATTAATGACTTTAATAATATTTAGCCATTCTATCAACTTGTTGATGGTATGGCTTGAGTCTTATTTCGTTCATTTCATTAAAAGTAAACGTCTTTGTTTATATTCGCCTCCTAATGAACCACTTCGATGCTTTTAGTACGTAAATCAATATTGCTAATAATTATAAAAGTCATACGGTAAACAAGTTTTTAGTATGACTTTTATATTATATTTTATTTTTCTCCTTCCCAAGTTGCACTCGAGAAGGAGGATTTATAACTTTAATACCATACTATCAACTTGTTGATGGTATGGCTTGAGTCTTATTTCGTTCATTTCATCAAAAAGTAAACGTCTTCGTTTATATTCGCCTCCTAATGACAGCAAAATATTTTCATATTCTTTTAATTGAAGTATATACTTTATCAGGGGATTCAGAATTCCTCAAAAATAAATACTTAAATTTTTGTAGCAAATCAATATAATTTCTTATTTTTGTTAAAGTGAGTAAAAAAAAATCGGCATATTTATTGACTAATAGTAAATGTGAAAAGGAGTGAAATGGGACATATTAAGGAATTTCATAAGAGAAGAACAGAAGGAAACAACAAGGTTTTAGAACTTGATTTTCTTCCGTTTAAAAGGTTTTTTGCCCTTGATACCCGCTGCTATGAAGATGGGGCAATTCCTTCTAAATACAAGGAGTTAATGGGGCTTTCCTGCTCACTTGTTCTGAGATGCAATGATTGTGTGATTTATCATATTGAACGCTCAATTGCAGAAGGGGCGAGCCGAGATGAGCTTAATGAAGCAATGAATATTGCTCTCGTTATTGGTGGCTCTATCGTAATTCCTCATCTGCGTCTTGCTTGTGAGGTTATTGATGAAATTCTAAAATAGTTGCTAATATTCAACAACTGACAAATTTGGTTAATAATGAACTATAATATAAATAATATTGAAGAAACAAACGAACTAAAAATCAGAATATTAGAGTTGCGTAATGAGTTACTTACTATATTGGATAAATGGTTTGAACTTGTAAACATTGTTCAGCCGCGAATTCTATTCCAATACGACAGTATATTCGGAGATTTGGAAAGTGAAATTGACGATAAATTAAAGTTAGCACGAACTCTCGAAAGAAAATCTCAGTTAATAAATACAAAAATTAAAAGCGGTGAAAAAGTTACCAAAAATACTATTGAGTTCATTAATCAGGTGGTCGAAAAAGAAATAGAAATTGTAAACCGCTATAACTCAAACAAATATTCGTCGAATTCATATTCAAATAACAATCAGTATGATTATTTTTGTTTTTCTTCTAAGAAACAGAAGACATCTTTTCAAGGTTTCTCATATACGACATCTAAAGAATATTTAAAAAATAAAAATGTGACCAATAATTATTATTTGGAAAAAGAGAGTATTTCAACCTGTTATCGTATGATTGTAAAAAAATTACATCCTGATGTCTCAGATTCTAAAGAACTTTTTGAAAAATATTGGAATAATATACAGGCAGCTTACAAATCCAAAGATGAACATCGTATTAACCTTTATTACTGGTCTCTCTGTGTGATTGATGACTTGTTCAAAAATCAAAATGAAGACGAGATATATAATAATACAATAAAAACAATAGAAAACGAAATATTTAAGGAAAAGCATAATTTAGAAAATGCTTATCAGCAGGAGCCATATAACCTCAAAGAAAAACTTAGCGATGCATTCTGGATTATCAGGCGAAAACGGCAGTTAAGAGATAAGATATTTCAGATTGACAGGAAAATAATTCAGCATAAGCATCTACTTCAAAATATGATTAGCACTCAAACGTTACATTACTGCGTTGCTTAAACCAATATTCTTTTAGGGAAAAGATTGAAATTACAAGACAATATTGGGCTGGTATCCTGGACAGCTTTTGACAAAGTTACGTATATTTTATACGGAGTTATCTCTCTCTTACAAATGAAATACCTTGAGCCAGACAATCTTGGCTTATTCGCACTTCTTATTAATTTGCATACATGGATTTTTATTATATCCGATTCTTTAGCACTACAAAATATTATTCAATTTGGAGTAGAGCATGAAAACCGAAAAATTGTTAATCTCTATTCTCTTATTCTACTAATTATTTTGACATTAGGCAGTTCATTTTTATTTTATTTATTTCGATATCCCTTGTCTGGTTTGTTTGATGAAGCAAGAATAGTTGATGTTGCAGAATACCTTACAATTCTTGTTTTATTAACGATACCTAGGATGTATTGCCTGAAATTTCTTTTCCGTGACCATAGAATGAGCGGAGTTTTTGCTGTCAATGCTTCCTTTTTCGGAGTAATGATAGCATTAACGATTTATTATATTTTAGCTTTTAAGGAATTGAATTTCATGGATATGATAGTAATTTATTTCTCCGGAACAATTATTAGCTCAATTCATTCCTTAATCATAACCCGAAAAGAATTTATACTTGGCTTTGTCGGAAAAGTTAAGTTTAAAGAAATGCTCAGATTTAGTTTTCCTTTAATGTTTAGTGCTACAGTTTATTCTCTGCCGAAGCAGTTAGATATATTTGTAATACAATACTTTTTCTCAACAAGCTCAGTTGGTATTTATTATTCTGCAAAAAATTTATTCCGTTTTTTCGATGAGGCAATATCGGCAGCACAAAGTTTGGTTTACCCAGCTGCAGTGCGTCATATTAGAAGAAATAATCTAGACCAGTTAAGTGACTTATATACAAAAGCCATTTCATTCATATTCATAGCTTTCATTGCTGTTGCTTTTATACTTGAATTTGGCTTATCTGAATTTTTGATTAAGCTGTTTCTGCCGGCAAAATATAACCTTTCAATTGACCATTTTAATTTAATGCTTTTTGCAACACCGTTTCTTCCTTTCCTTATCTTTTCCTCTGTTATTAATGCTTTTGGAAATCCAAAAGTTTTATTAAAAATTGTCAATATTTCTACTCTTTGTTCATTTATTGTCCTTTTCTTTGTTGGATTAAGTAAAAATGATTTTTTAATTCCACTTGGACTTATGACTAATTATTTTGTATTTGCAGTTATAAGCTATTACTGGGCGAACAGGGAAATTGGTTATAAATTCAAACAAATATTCAGAGCAGTCGGAGATTCATATTATTTTTTAACGAAAAAAAAGAAGTCATAAAGGACAATTCTTTATAGAATTTCAGAACTCTTGACGCTTCGTATGCCTTTATTCCGAATATTTTAATATTAGAACTCACCTTACGCAATTTCTCTTTTGAGAAATGAAAAAGTGTAGTTTAGATACATTTTTTTTAATCCACTTTTCTTATTCCCCTCTTGAGAGGGGCAGGGGTGTGTTCTTTGTCTTTTATACTTAATCAATTCTATTCAAAACTGTGATTGTATTGATTAGTACGGTTTTTATTGTAATAAATTCATCTATAACTAAATCATTGTTTAAAGAATTACATCTTGTTCCCAGATCCATTATTGGAAAAAGGAAAAAGAACACACCCCTGCTCCTCTCAAGAGGGGGAATGCGTAATGTGAG
>DAIOVK010000193.1:0-6101 GCA_036759045.1 Kapaibacterium sp. (SeqCode)
TTTAAAATGTTTAAAATTAAGGCATTATGCCCAAAATAAATAAAATTATTTTTTATTTATTTTGAGAATAGTCCTCTATATTCTATAATAACACATTTTTTTGAATTTTATCTCAAAAATAATTGAATTTTTTATATACTCGAATAAGAGTCAATATCAATTCTGATTTTTACCGATGACATTTTAAATTTCTTTTTAAATTCTTCAAAAGCATAATCTAAAATGATTTTTAGTTTTTTGGAATTAATGTCATATTTCTTTATATTTTTAATAATTACAAATCTGCGGAAATGATTTCTTAATTTGTAAACGATTGGGACAACACATCCCATTGAAATAATGGCTTTTTCATTTTTTGGAAGCAAGTTGGCAAAAAACTCCGCTTGCTCCTTGACCAAATCTTCATTTTGAGAAGAAAATTCAATATTAACAAATCTCGAAAAAGGAGGATAGAGGGCGTTTTCCCTGTTTTTCAATTCATTTTGATAAAAAGCAAAATAATCATTTTGAGCAGCAAAATCAATAGCTGGATTCGTTGGATGGTACGTTTGAATGAAAACATTTCCTTTTTTTTCGCCGCTTCTGCCAGCCCTACCTGCAACCTGAGTAATCAACTGAAAAGTTCTTTCAGACGAGCGAAAATCTGGTATGAATAACTGTAAATCTGCATTCACCACACCGACCAAAGTAACGCGTGCAAAATCCAATCCCTTCGCAACCATCTGAGTTCCTATCATAATATCAATTTCTTCTTCCTGAAATTGCTTAAGAATTTTACGGAAAGAACCTTTTTGAGAAGTTGTATCCAAATCAACCCGTGCAATTTTGGGCTTATTTACAGAATCCTTAAATATTTCTTCAAGCTCCAGTTCAATCCTCTGAGTGCCAAAGCCAATTTCCTTATATCTCACAGAGCCACAAATCGGACAAATCCCTGTAAATTCTTCAGTTAAGCCACAGTAATGACATCTTAGCTGCTTTTTATGAATATGATAAGTTAAAGTAACAGAACATTCACGGCAGGTTGGAATAAAACCACAATCAGAACATTCTACTATCGGAGCAAATCCTCTCCTGTTCTGGAAAAGAATAATCCCTTCCTTTTTTTCTAAACAATCTTTTATAGCATCAACCAAATCAACTGAAAAAGATTTTTGCAATTTCTTTTTTCGTTTTGCAATGCTTATGTCAATAATAGAAACCGCGGGAAGTTTAGCACCATCGGCTCTTTTTTCAATTTTCTGAAGTTCGTATTTACCATTATTAGCATTAAACATACTTTCAATAGAAGGAGTTGCTGAACCGAGAACAATTGGAATATTTTCAATTTTAGCTCTCATTACTGCTACATCACGTCCTTGATAGCGCGGCTGCATTTCGTCTTGCTTATAGCTTGTTTCGTGCTCTTCATCAACTATTATTACACCCAGATTTTGTATTGGAGCGAAAACCGCAGACCTTGCACCAATAACAATTTTGCTTTTCCCTTTATAAATATTCTGCCAGGAATCGAAGCGTTCCCCTTGGCTTAATTTACTATGCAAAACAGAGATTTCAACATCAAAATTATGCTTAAATCTGTCAATTAGCTGTGGAGTGAGTGAAATTTCCGGAACGAGCAAAAGAGCAGTTTTTCCCTGCTTAAGGACGTAATCAATAACCCGCATATAAACTAAAGTTTTGCCGCTGCCTGTTACTCCATACAAAAGTATTGGTTTAATTTCATTTTTGCTTATTTTCTCTATTATAAAGTCAGTTGAATTTTGCTGCTCTTCTGTCAACTCAATATCCAATTCGTTTTTTTCGCTTAAACTCTCATTTTGCACATTTTCATTTCTGTCAATTCTTATTAATTCCTCCTCAACGTATCCTTTATTTTTTAAAGAATTAATAATAGCTGAGCTTGTTTTTGTATCCAAAAGAATTTTTGAAAGCAGCACAGGGGATTCTTCGTTTTGTTTTGCTAAATAAAGATAGGAAAGAATAAGGGATTGTTTGGCAGATTTTTTATCCAACTCATCCATAACCTGCCTGAGCAAATTTTCATCATAGAATATGTTAGATGCAATTTGGTATGCTTTCTGGAATTTTTCCTTTACAATTTTTTTAATTACATTAGTGCATTTAATAATTCCACTAAATTGCATACTTTCCAACTGAATAGAAATGTTTTCAGAGTTTAGCTCTTTTTTCAGGAAATCGACAGTAATCGGAGTTGAGCAATTCAGAAGGACATTATAAAGAGCAGCGCGTTTCGGAGCATATTTCTTAATTTTTTCATATTCATCGAAAGTAAGTGGTTTAATTATTTCAACCTTCATAACGCTTTGAGGAGACATACCAACAGGCAAAGCAGCTTTTAATGCATCTCCCCAACTGCAATAATAATATTCAGAAATCCATTTTGTTAGTTTTAGAAGAGGGCTATTGAATATTGGCTTATCGTCAAAGAGTTCTTTAATATTTTTTATTCCTTTAATGTCTTCTTTACTTACTTCATCAACGACAACACCAGTCAAATATCTGTTTAGCAGAGGAACTAAAACCCTTTGCCCAATTAAATCATCATTTTCCAGTTCGTCCGGAATGCTGTAAGTAAATAACGTTTGAGCTGGTATTGGAAGAGCGACTTTTATGAATTTATTCATTAATGTAATTTTTTTTTAATTTTATTATTCTATTATGTAAATATTTGTTAAATTAAGAAAAAAAATGTTTATTTTAAAATTATAGGTATTAAAATGAATAATAAATTAAAATATTATTTTGCAACATTTATATTATTAGCAATTTTTACAATTATAAATTCAAATCCATTCACTATTTATGCCCAGGAAACTGAGAAAACTGAAGAAGCTCAAACAGACTCTACAGAAGAATATGATGAAGACATTCCAGATCGACTTCGTTTTTACAAAGAGCAATACGAAGAAACATATAATTTCACATTTGAAATTGTCTGGGGAGCAGTTAAAAAAGCAATAGAAAATACTGGCTGCCTCATTGAGCAGGAATCATCACCCAAGCAGGTAGATGGCTTGTATAAAGGTTCTGTTAAATCCAATATGTGCGTTTTCGTTGAAAACACTGATTCTGCTTTTGCATTGCTTAATAATTTTAGTTACCACTTACCAGTGATTTATGGTGGAGTATGGATAAATGGGCGTATCCAATACAAATTTAGTATTCGTGAGCAGCAAGACGGCTCCTGTAAAGTTATTTTGAAAACTGAAATGAGTGGTTTTGAACAAAAAGTTACTTCACAGGTTCACTTCTGGAAATCAAATGGTTTGCTTGAAATGGCTATTTTAGATAAAGTAAAAAAAATTCTTGAAGAGCAGCAATAAATATGTATAAACTCCTGTCCCATACTGCAGATATTAGAATACTAGCAAGGGCAGATTCAATTGAATTACTTTTTGAATCTGCTCTTGAAGGTTTATGCAATGTTTTGTATGATGATTTAAGTGAATTAAAAAAAGAATTTAAAGCCGAATCTTCTGAAATTTTAATTTCAGTTGAAACTGAATCTTTCGATAAATCTTCTTTATTGATTGATTTCCTTTCTGCTTGCCTTTCTCAGATGCATCTTCATAACGCTATTATTTTCAATATACAAACAATTACAATAACAAATAATTCAATATTTGCTATCATTGCAGGAAGTAAAGTCAATTCTTTTGATAATGATGTGAAAGCAGTAACTTATTATGATACAAATATTAAAAAAGACGATGATGGATTATTTGAAGTAATTATTACTTTGGATATATAAAGAAAAGTTCAAAAAATTGTCTTCTGAAAGAAATGTAGAATCTCAAACTTTGTGATAGCAAGGATTTGTGAGATTCTTAACTGCCCTCAGAATGAACCAATTTGGTTTTATTAGCACATAACTATATATATTATATATAATAATAATAATAATGATAAAAATGAAAGCGTAAGTCGTCAGATGACTTCCAGTCATCCGATGACTAAAAAGTTCATTTTCTCAAAAGTAAACATCTTCGTTTATATTCGCCTCCTAATGAACCACTTTGGCATTTATAACATCTAACTATTTATATAGCAAATGCTTACATAAAAGTCATACGATAAACAAGTTTATAGTATGACTTTTTTTGATTTACCTTTTTCTCCTTCCCAAGTTCAACTTGGGAAGGAGTATTTATGACTTTAATAATATTTAGCCATACAACCAACTTGTTGCTCGTATGACTGAAAACAAAAAAACAGAAAATTTTCTCCTGATATTTTGCTAAATTGCAAATAAATGGTTATGAATTTTTTTATCCTGAATTATGTCAAAGAAATCGAAAAAAACATTAGTTACCAGCAAAATAGATGAAATAGACAATTCCAAATTTGAAATGACAGATGAATTCAAAGAAATTATAGACATTTTGAATAATACCAATGATAATATTTTCATAACAGGAAAAGCTGGAACAGGAAAATCCACATTACTAAACTATTTTATAAAAAACGTAAAGAAAAATAAAATCGTTCTTGCGCCCACCGGCATAGCAGCTTTAAATGTGAGCGGACAGACAATTCATTCATTTTTCCGCTTTCCGCCGTCAATCATCAATCCGAGCAGCATAAAGCCGGATAAAAGAACAAATTTGTTTAAAAGTATGCAGATGCTGATTATTGATGAAGTTTCAATGGTTCGGGTTGATTTAATGCATGGGATTGACATTTCATTAAGGAGAAACCGCAACCGGCTTAACGAGCCCTTTGGTGGAGTTCAAATGGTTTTTATTGGCGATTTGTTCCAGCTTCCACCGGTTTTAGCAGAATCAGCAAGGGAGTATATCTTTGATACTTATGGCGGTCAATACTTTTTCAATGCACCAGTTTTCAGTGATTTCGATTATCATTTTAAAGAACTGACTAAAATTTTCAGGCAGTCATCTGAACATCAGGAATTTATCACCTTGCTTAATAAAATTAGAAGAAATGAAGTTGCTTCCGAAGATATGGAGTTTTTAAATTCAAGATACAACGAATGCATAGGAAATACTAACAGCTCTATTTTTTTAACTGCCAGAAGGAACGTTGCAAGGAATGTAAATTACAGTAAATTAAATAACTTAAAAAACGAGAAATTTGCTTATACAGGAACACTTTCAGGTAAATATGCTAAGTTAAAAGAAGAAGCAGAAAATTTACTGGAAGACAAACTTCCCGCTCCATATATTTTGGAATTGAAAAAAGATGCCCAGGTAATGCTTCTCAGAAACGATTCTGAAAAAAGATGGTTCAACGGAAGCATCGGAAAAGTAGAAAAACTCGAAAAGGATTCAATAACTGTAAGCATTAACGGGAAAAGCCACGATATCAAGCGGGAAAGCTGGAATGAAGTTGAATATGTTATGAATGAAACGACTAACGAAATTGAGGAAAAAACCACTGCTGCCTTTACCCAGTTCCCCTTACAGCTTTCTTATGCTATAACTATTCACAAAAGTCAGGGAAAAACCTTTGATAATATTATAGTCGATGTTGGCACAGGTGCGTTTGCCCACGGACAGGTCTATGTTGCTTTAAGCCGCTGCCGGACTTTAGAAGGCATTACACTTAATAACCCGATACGAAAAAGGGACATTATAGTTGACCCGAAAATCGTAGAATTTTATGATGATAATGTAAAATACAAAGGGATTATCAATCAAAAGAAGTTATTTAGTTAGTGTTGTAATTCATAATATAGCTTATTATTTTGTGTCATTACGAACCTCCTTATAAAGCAAGTGCTTCATTTAAATGGAGATGACATCACTAAAAGTGTAATTCCGAAACGGTGCTTTTTTAGTCATACTATCAGCAAGCTGATAGCATGACAAGAGATAAGTCATGCTATCAACTTGTTGATAGTATGACTGAGAAAAGATATCATTGGTAACCACTTGATAAAAGAAGTGCTTCATTTAAATGGAGATGACAAGTAAAGATGTCATTGGCAAGCACAGCGAGAAATCTCACAAATCCTTGCTAACACGGAACTTTTATCATAAGAACTAAGATGTCCTACATCTCGGAGAGTTTGTGCAAAAAATAATCTTTTCCGCCATTTAGTCTCAGTTTATAATTAT
>DAIOVK010000194.1:0-6087 GCA_036759045.1 Kapaibacterium sp. (SeqCode)
GAAGCTATATAACAACCAGGCAAAGCCGCAAAAATATGCTGTTACGAATTATATTAAAGCAAAACTGACTTCCCGCACTATGTTTTGGACGGGACTGGCTATTGGCTGCTTTGTTGTTTATCATCTACTGCATTTGACTGCCGGTGTTACAAACCCGGAACATACTAAATACAGCGGATACGTAGAAAAAGGTGCAGGTCTTTATGTTGAACATAATATGCCCTCGCCCGAACTGATTGAAGGAAAATATATTGAAATTCCAGACGGAAAAATTCTTTTCAAACAGAAAGATGTTTTCGCAATGGTAGTTCTTGGTTTTAAAAATCCTTTGATTTCAATAATTTATATTATTGGCGTAGTAATAGTGGGATTTCATTTGAACCACGCAATTCAAAGTGCATTCCAAACACTTGGCTGGAATCACCCGCGTTACTTCCCGTCAATTGTTGCTGGAAGTTCAACGCTTTCATTTTTAATTACTTTAGGATTAATTTCCATTCCAATTTCAGTTTTGTTAGGTATTGTCGGAGGAGGTATATAATGTTAGATTCAAAAATACCATGCGGACCAATTAAAGAAAAGTGGGATAAGCACCGCTTCGAACTCAAATTAGTCAATGCTGCAAACAAGCGAAAATACAAAGTACTGATTGTAGGAACCGGTTTAGCAGGTGCTTCGGCTGCTGCTTCGCTTGCCGAGTTGGGCTATGAAGTTGAAGCATTTACTTATAACGATAGTCCCCGCAGGGCGCATAGCATTGCTGCCCAAGGTGGCATTAATGCTGCAAAAAATTATACAAACGATGGTGATAGCATCTGGCGGCTCTTTTACGATACTGTAAAAGGGGGAGATTTCCGTGCAAGAGAAGCAAACGTTTATCGTCTTGCCCAGGTTTCAAACAGCATAATTGACCAGTGCGTTGCTCAGGGCGTTCCTTTTGCCCGTGAATATGGTGGATTGCTTGCTAACCGCTCTTTCGGTGGGGCGCAGGTTTCACGAACATTTTATGCACGTGGACAGACGGGGCAGCAACTTCTTCTTGGGGCATATTCTGCTCTTTCGCGAGCAGTTGGTAAAAATCAAGTAAAAATGCACACCCGCAAAGAAATGCTTGATGTTGTGCTGATTGACGGGAAAGCCCGCGGTATTGTAACACGCGATTTAGTTAGCGGAAAAATTGAATCGCACTGGGGAGATGCCGTTATACTTGCTACAGGTGGTTACGGAAATGTATTTTTCCTTTCAACAAACGCTCAAGCATGCAACGTAACAGCTACTTATCGTGCATATAAAAAAGGTGCTTTCTTTGCTAATCCCTGTTTCACGCAAATTCACCCGACATGCATTCCTGTTAGCGGAGAACATCAATCAAAGCTTACACTGATGAGCGAATCTCTGCGAAATGACGGTAGAATCTGGGTTCCAAAAAATAAAGGAGACAATCGTCCTCCGAATGAAATTCCTGAAGAAGAGCGCGATTACTATCTTGAAAGAAAATATCCCAGCTTCGGAAATCTTTCACCACGCGATATTTCTTCCCGTTCAGCGAAAGAAGTCTGCGATGACGGACGCGGAGTAAGTGCAACCGGTTACGGCGTTTATCTTGATTTTGCCGATGCAATAAACAGGTTAGGGCAAGATGTTATTGAAGAACGTTATGGCAACTTATTTGAAATGTATGAGCGGATTTCTGGAGACGACCCATACACAACTCCAATGAAGATTTATCCGGCTTCGCACTACACAATGGGTGGTCTTTGGGTGGATTACAATTTAATGTCCACAATCCCTGGACTTCACGTTTTGGGCGAAGCTAACTTTTCAGACCACGGAGCAAACCGGCTGGGAGCAAGTGCTTTGATGCAGGGTTTGGCTGATGGCTACTTCGTTATTCCTTATACAATTGGCGATTATTTTGCTACAAATAAATTTGAGAAAATTGATACTGAACATATTGAATTTAAAAAAGTAGAAAAAGCCGAAACAGAGAAAATAAACAGAATACTTTCTATTAAAGGAAAGAAAACTCCGAGCCAGTTTCACCGTGAACTGGGTAAAGTGATGTGGGACTATTGCGGAATGGGACGCAATGAAGCCGGACTTAAGAAAGCATTGGAACTCGTTCCAAAAATCCGTGAAGAATTTTGGCAAAACCTGACTGTTACCGGAAGTGCTGAAGACTTAAACATTGTATTAGAAAAAGCGTTGAGAGTTGCTGATTTCCTTGAATTTGCTGAAATATTGCTTTGGGATGCACTCGAACGCCGTGAATCCTGCGGGGCGCACTTCCGTGAAGAATATCAATATCCGGACGGTGAAGCAAAACGTGATGACGAACACTTTACCCACGTTGCTGCATGGGAATTTACCGGTGTTGGAAACAAACCGAACAGGCACATTGAACCATTAGAATTTGAAAATGTAAAATTAGCT
This sequence comes from Kapaibacterium sp. (SeqCode), assembly GCA_036759045.1. GTDB lineage: Bacteria > Bacteroidota > Ignavibacteria > Kapaibacteriales > UBA2268 > JAAYJM01. The sequence goes on from DAIOVK010000194.1 coordinate 2,434, forward strand.
GTAAGGAGTTATAAATAATGAAACTAACACTTTATATATGGCGACAAAAAGACCCAAAAAGCAAGGGCTTTATGGAAAAGCATCAGGTGGACAATGTATCGGAAGATATGTCTTTCCTTGAAATGCTTGATGTTTTGAACGAGCAGCTAATTCACGAAGGTAAAGAAGCAGTTGCTTTCGACCACGACTGCCGCGAAGGAATTTGTGGTGCCTGCTCACTGACCATAAACGGAAATCCACACGGACCCGAAGCAGCTACTACGACTTGCCAACTACATATGCGAAAATTCAAAGATGGCGATTCAATTTACATTGAGCCGTTCCGAGCAAAAGCATTTCCAGTAATCAAAGACCTTGTAACTGATAGGAGTGCATTCGACAGAATTATGCAGGCAGGCGGATTTATCAGCGTAAATACTAATCAGCCGCAAGATGCAAATGCTTTGCCGGTATCGAAGTTGAAAGCAGATTTAGCAATGGATGCTGCTGCGTGTATTGGCTGTGGTGCTTGCGTTGCTGCTTGTCCGAACGGTGCATCAATGCTCTTTGTTGCTGCGAAGGTGAGCCAGTTTGCATTGCTTCCGCAAGGGCAGCCCGAGCGAAAAAGACGCGTTCTTTCTATGGTAGAGCAAATGCAGGAAGAGGGCTTCGGCGGCTGCACTAATTTTTACGAATGTGAAGCAGTTTGCCCTAAGCAAATCTCAGTTCGTTTCATTGCAAAAATGAACAGAGAATATCTCGGTGCTTTTGTTGGGAAAGAAGAGTAGATGAAGTATAATCTCCTTCCCAAGGGGGATTTTGGGGAGGAGGTTTGTATTTCAAAAGATGGACTCCACTTGGGAAAGTGGAGTCCATCTAAAAAATTACATTTGCTTTTCAATAAAAAAATAATTATTCTGAAATATTGAGAAAACAAAATATTTGAAAGGAAAAACTATTTAAATATATTGAAATAAAATAAAAAAAATATTTTGATTTTAAATAAATTAATTTTATATTTGTATTAGCTAAGAGTATTTTAAAGTAAATAAAATGAAGACAAAAAACGCATATAAAGAAGCAATGCGTTACATAGAGAACGCAAGAGAAGATTTGAAACTTGCCGGAAAAGATGGCAAGTTTTATGCAGATTAAAAGTATGTAAAATCTGCATCTGGAATTGCATATTCAGGAACACTTGTAGCTCTTGACTATTTGTTTGATGTTAAAAATGTTCCTAAAAGACGAGGAAGAAAATCCATTGATTATTATCAGGATAATTTAGGTAAAATTGATAAAAAGCTATTGAAACATTTAAACAATGCTTATTTAATTCTTCATTTAAATGGGTATTATGAGGGATTAACTAATATAAAAGCTATTGATGGTGGGCTAGACGAAGCTATATCATTAATTGATTCTATTAAGCAATATTGCAAAAATGGAAATGGGATAAGCGAGTAAAATAAATTTGCTTTTAATTAATAAAATAATTAATTTGTAATATTGAGAAAAACAAAATATTTGAAAGGAAAAACTAATTAAATATAGTAAAATAAAGTATCAATTTGAGTTTTAAGAATTTAATCGGAGGTTTATATGTCTTCTTTTGTAATCTCTGTTTTGAATAAATTGAAATACAAATATCAGAAATTAACTAAAGGTTATTCTGATGAAGAATTATGGAACTTAGATTATACATTAGCAGGAATAATTTACAAATATCTTGATGCTTTTATCAAAATGAAAAGGAATGGATACCCGGTAAATCTTAAAGAAGGTGAAACATATAATGATTTTGATGAAGAAAGTAAAAGTAAAGAATGGGAAGATAAACTGATAAAAATGCGTGATGCTTTTTATTTGATTAAAGAAGATAAGCAATATGAAAAAGATAAAAATATTGAACTTATTGATGAAGGGTTAAGATTATTCAGTGAAAATTTCTTATCATTATGGGATTAGATTTTTTTACATATTATTTAAACTCATAACTCCTTATGCCTCGTAGTTTTGAATTTCGCAAATTTTATAATTAGAAATAAATTTTTAAAAGAGTATTACCAATAAGTCATTAGTCATTAGTATTTTTACTAACAACTAATGACCAATGACTAATGACCTATAAAACTATTTTTAAAATGGATTCTGACATTCGTCAGAATGATAATTTTAGTTATGTCATTTCTACTTTAACTTCATTCCTTCATCAAGCAATTCATTGACTTTATTGATGTTTTCTGCCTCAGCATAAAAACGAATCAGCGGTTCGGTTCCCGAAGGACGAATAAGCAACCAGCCATTTTCAACAAAGAATTTATACCCATCTTTATAATTATATCCAATAACGTCATATCGACCAATTCTAAAAGGTTTTTTCTCGCAGGCAGCAAGTATTGCATTTTTTTGCTGCTGAGTTACTACTTTATCTCTTCTCAAAAAGCGATGTGGTCCGAACTCTTCTTCAAGCTCATCAACTAGTTGCTTCAAAGTTTTTCCTAGTTTTGCCATAATTTCAAGAACAAGTAAACCGTTAAAGAGTCCATCACGTTCAGGAATATGAAGAATCGTGCCTAAACCGCCGGATTCTTCACCGCCGATAATGACTTTATTCTCGTTCATTAGTTTGGCAATGTGCTTGAAACCGACAGGAGTTTCTTCTAATTTAATTTTATTCTTTAAGCAGAATTTATCAACCATAGAAGTAAGAGAAACAGTTTTAGCAACAATGCCTTTCTTTTTCTTTTCGTTGAATAAATATTTGAGTAAAATAAGGAATACCTTATGAGAGTCAACGAAATTACCTTCATTATCAACAAGTCCTAGCCGGTCTGCATCGCCATCGGTTGCAATACCGATATCGTATTTGCCAGCAACAACTTTTTTCATTAGTTCATCAATATGGGGTGGCATTGGCTCCGGATGGTCTATGTCTCCAAAAGATGGATTAAATGTACTATGAATTTGTGTTACATTTGGAATAATTGAATTGAAGCAATTCATACCGGCGCCATACATTGGGTCGTAAAGAATTTTGAATTTTGCATCAAGAATAGCAGCAATATCAATCTTCTTTTTTAAATGACGAACATAAGAGGGCTCTGCATCAAAAATCCGAATCTTATTTGCAGATAAATAATAATCATAAGATTTAAAATTAAAATTTGGACGCCTTTGTATAACTTTTTTTAATTCTTTCTCAACAGCAGCTACTTGTTCCGGAGTAGCCGGACCACCAAAATTTGCTTTCAACTTGAAACCATTGTATAAAGGTGGGTTATGGCTTGCTGTGATTACAACTCCTAAATCTACAATCTTTTGCTTCGTATGAAAAGAGACCTGTGGAGTTGATGAAAAAGTATTGGTTAAATGGACAAGGATATCCTGCCAGGCAAATACCTGTGCCACTTCTTTAGCAAATTCTTTAGATAGAAAGCGAGTGTCATAACCAATAACAACACTGATGTTATCTTTTGATATTGATTTTAAATATTTTGCTGTTGCTAGGGCAACGCTTTGAAGATTTTCAAATGTGAAATCTCTGGCAATTAGTCCTCGCCAGCCATCTGTACCAAATGTAATCATAGTTTTACCTTATTGTTTGAAAATTCTTTTTTATTAGCTATCGGCTATCAGCTATCGGCTATCAGCTATCGGCTATCAGCTATCGGCTAT
>DAIOVK010000195.1:0-6085 GCA_036759045.1 Kapaibacterium sp. (SeqCode)
CTCGGAAATACTGTTAAAATTTTAGATTTAAAGAATTTAGATTTCAGCAATGAAGAGCATATTATTCAAATCCCAACAAACGATTTAGCACCGGGTCAGTATTTTTATAAAATAGTAAATGAAACAACTGTAGAAACTGGGAAGTTTATTATAGTAAGATAATTTTTGAAATTTACAAATTTTCGGAGAAAAATTATGAAAAAATTCTCTCTTTTAATTATTTCGTTTATTATATGTTTTTCATACTTAAGCTATTCGCAGCAACCGCCCTGCAAACCAGAATGCTATGGATTAACTTTTGAATACGAAAAACCACAATATTTACCATATTATACAACAGATATGCCTTACGAGGTAATGTTAGGTTATATTGTAATGGATAGTGTATGTAGATTAGGAAATATGAGTTTAATTAATGAATTTTTGAACAGGCAAACTTTTAACGATTCTATAAAAAAAATTATAAATTATATATTTAGAATGTCTGATTGGGATCCATATCTTTTTAAAAAAACTCAATATTACGATGCTGAATTAATAAATGGTTCCTATTTGTTACATCCAAGTTTTTTAATTGATAAATTAATTGAAAAATCAGCTTCTCTATCTTCCAACTATAAATTATTTAATCTTTTACTTGCTTCTCATTATATATTACATGTTAAAATAACTGATACACTTAGTAGAACATACCAATATTCAAATATACCAATTCCTGTTGCAATAGTAAATTATGAAATATTGGACACTATTAAGGGTAAAAAAATTCCAAAATGTAAAGATATATCAATAAATAATGATACAAAGAATAACGAATATAAAGATATACTTTTGGAAAGTCAAAATTGTTCTCAGTTTGAATATGGTTTATTCTGGCAACGAACAGAGCATTTACAAGATATAATTATGCTAAATAAAGAAAGTGGAAATTCACTAATTGACTCAAATGGAGTTATATGGACAAAAAAAGAAAAAGAGTATATTGTTTGTTTAAGAATATTATTAACTTGTAGTACAAAAAAATTTGATTATATAAGAATTATGTCTAATGTAATGCCTTCTCTAACATGCACAATGTATCCAATTGAAGAAGGTAAAGTACAAGACCCCGGTAATGAATTTGGTTTTGGGACAAATGTTGATGTTGACCAGTTCAAGCTATTACTTCGCCAAAAAATAAATGAAATATTAAGTTATTAAGGAGAAAGTCGTGAGGTTCATATTCTTTTTGATTTTTTTTATACTTTTAAATATAGTTTTCTTGTTTTGTGAAGATGATTGTGGCCAAAATACTGTTTGTACTGATAAGAAATATAAATACATGTTTTGTAAACAAAATGATTGGTCAAGTGAAAGTACATTATATCGCATATGCGCTGATGATCCTTTTTCTTTAGAACCAGAATATATTCCTTTAACACCACCTATGCCAATTTGTGTCTCTTTTGATATGAATTCTTTAAAGTGTGATGAATATAAAATGGGTAAACCCACAGGCGGTAATCAATATCTTGTTTTTAAGAAGTCGTTGGTTGTGCAAGAATGTAATAATGCTGTTTATGATTGGCTTTGTCTTTGTGGTTTGGAAAATGAGCCATGCAAGTGTGAAGTAAAAGTTATGTTTTCTGATGAAGAAATTCTTTTTCCAGCAAATTCTGATATTATCGCCCGAAGTCGTATATATTGGTTTAATAGCGAAAATGAATGTGAATTAAGTTGTCAGTATACTTATATTGCTTTTAATAATACTAAGGAATTTACAGGTACAGATCCAGACAATTGCTTAAAAGAGAAATTCTTTATTAATGATTATTTTTTTCAAGAAGATGAAACTTATACTGTATATTTGACTCAAGAAGGTTTAATAGTTTATAATTTTATTCAATGGTTACAACATGAATTGGGGCATATATTTGGTTTAGATCATCATATGTTTGAAGATGATAGTCCTACTTGCGATGAGTTTTCTTGGGGTTTAATGAACGCTTCTTTTTCGTCATTGGGTGGAACAAGAACTTACTTATCTTCAGACGACATTTGCCAGTTCAAAAAACTACATTGCCCTGATTTAGTTGGTGTAAATGAATATTACACGAATAAAGACAAAAAGAGCAAACCATTCCCCAATCCTTCCGAAGACATAACAAATATTAGCTTTTCTTTAAGCAGTTATTCAGAAACTACAATTCTTTATGTTTACAATTGCCTCGGAAATACTGTTAAAATTTTAGATTTAAAGAATTTAGATTTCAGCAATGAAGTGCATATTATTCAAATACCAACAAATGACTTAGCTCCAGGTCAGTATTTTTACAAAATAGTAAATGAAACAACAGTAGAAACAGGGAAGTTTATTATTGTAAGATAAAAATTGCTTATTTTTTTCCCTAAAACTTTGCGAAAGTTTTGCCTGAAGTCCTACATCTTCGAAGATGTAGGACTTCTTTATCTTTATAGTATTATTGACTTGTGAGATTCCTGACTTCGTATCGGAATGACAATTGAATATTGCACTTCTTGTTTTCGATTGGTAATAAAATTGCGAATAGCCACACATCTTAAATCTAAAAACACTTTGATTTGAATTTTTTTATAATTTTGTAAAAAATATATGGATAATTTTATGACAAAAGAAGAAATCAAAGAAATAGAAAAATCAATAATTGATTTGACAAATGATTTTTGCAACCAGAAATTAGATGAAGAACTTCGTCAACTTTGTGAAAATTTGGTTTTAAAACTTGGTCGGAAAAGAGAAGTTCCTTTTGTTCGCGGAAAAATAGAAATTTGGGCTGCTGCAGTAGTTCATTTGATTGCTTCTCTCAATTTCCTTTTCGATAAAAGTACTGAAAATTTTACTTCAATTGCTGATATATGTGAATTCTTTAATGTAAAAAGTAGTTCAATGACTAACAAATCACGTGAAATTAGGGATTCTTTGAAAATGGGAGTTTTCTGCCCCGAATTTTCTACCAGAAAAATCAACGAAACCAATCCAATGAATGACTTAGTAATGGTCAATGGTTTCATTGTCCCAAGAAAATTTTTGAAATAAAAAATAGAAAACTGCATTTTTTTTTGAGATATTTTTCCTTTTAATGTGTTTTTACTATTTGAGAGATAAACATTTTAATTGGAGATATTTATGAATAAAATGCCATTATTAGTAATTTTTTCTATGATATTTTTTTGCTTCCTGCACTGAGAGAAGTCAAGCCCCACGATAAAAAAGGAACTTTATTTAAATGGAGATGACATGAATTTATATGGACATTCTGAACCCCAAAATGAAGTAAGTGCTTCATTTAAAAGATAATGACACAACTTGAAGCAGAATTCCGAAACAGTGCTTTTCAGTCATACGAGCAGCAAGCTGTTCGCATGACAAATCTATAGTCATGCGAACAATTTGTTGATAGTATGACTTTTTCTTTATAGTATTCATTTTTCCAAAAGAAAACGTTTTTGTTTATATTTACCTCTTAATTTCTAATATTTCTAATATTTCTAATATCTTAATTTTAGTAATATCATTATTAAACTTATAATAAATACAATATTTTATTAACAATAATAAATAATATTTAACGTATATACCAATTATTAGATATATCTGGTGAGGAATATGATAAAATTTATAAATATCTTAATTACTATTGCGTTAATTAATATATTAATATTTGGAAATGCAATTTCAAATGAAAATAGTGGAACTATAAGCGGCACTATTCGTTCAAGTGCAACAAAGAATGTAATTCCCGGAGTAACAGTATCAATACCCGGAACAAGTATTGGAACATACTCTGGTAGCAATGGAAAATTCACACTGACCAACACCCCTATTGGGGTAATATCAGTCCGTTTTTCAGCTGTCGGATACGAAACTTTTGTCCAGACCAATGTTGTTGTTACTCAGCAAAAACCTACGGTTATAGATATTGAACTGGTAGAAAAAACAATTGAATTAGAAGGAACAGAAGTAAAATCAACATATTTTGTAAAAAAAGCCGATGCTATTACAAGTACCCAGTTTTTAAATTCCGAAGATATAAGAAGAGCGCCGGGAGTGCAGGAAGATGTAATCAGGGCAACGGCACTTTTGCCCGGAGTTGGTGTTACTCAGGCGGGAAGAAATGATTTGCTCGTTCGTGGTGGCGCTCCTTTCGAAAATCTATTTGTTGTTGATAATATAGAAGTGCCGAATATAAATCATTTCGGTTCTCAAGGTTCAAGCGGTGGACCTTTATCGCTAATCAATATTGATTTTGTAAAAAATGTTTCTTTTTCAGCTGGAGCATTCGGTTCAAGATATGGAGATAAAGTTTCGTCAATAACAAATATATCATTACGCAATGGCAATCAGGAACGATTTACTACTAAAGCAGTTCTTTCGGCTACTGGATTTGGTGTTAATCTTGAAGGTCCAATAAACCAAAATTCAAATTTCCTTTTTAGTGCAAGAAGAAGCTATTTAGATTGGATTTTTAAGGCAGCGGGACTATCTTTTATTCCTCAATACTGGGATTTTCAGGGAAAATTATTCTACCGGATTGATGAAAAAAACTCATTATCTTTTCTCACAATTGCTGCATTAGATGACGTTGTTTTAAATAATGAAAATGATGATAATCTTTATAAAAACAGTCAGGTAGCTGTTCCAAATCAAAAGCAGTATTTTTCCGGGATTTCCTGGCAGCACCTTCTTGGAAACGGCTTCCTAACAACTACTTTCGGGCATAATCTAACAAAGTACTCTACTTACCAAAACGATTCATTAGATGTTCAGATATTTAAAAACTATTCTAAAGAAAACGAAATCGTTTTTAAAACTGATTTAGATTTAATGCTTTCCCAGCATTTTGAAATAATGCTCGGTAATCAAATCAAATGGTCTCCGGATTTAGATTATGACGTTTATATTCCGGGATATTTACGCCTTGATGCAAATGGAATTCCTTCAGAACTACTTGTTGACACTACATTAAATGTATTTAAAAATTCGACTTACGGAAACATAACTGCTTCATTTGGAAGCAATAAAATTACTGTTGGCGCCAGATTAGATTATTATAATTTCCTTGAAAATAAATTCTATTTCTCGCCTCGTGCTTCATTCGTTCATCAATTTAATCCTGTGTCGGCATTAATTTTCAGTTTAGGGCGGTATTATCAATCACCATCATATATTTGGCTTATTGGCGATTCAGACCAAGATTTGAAACCCATACAGGCAGACCAAATTGTTTTAGGTTACGAACATACTCCGCTTGAAGATTTAAAAGTTCAAATAGAAACTTATTACAAGTGGTATAGCCAATATCCTGCTCGATCTTTCCGGCCTCAGGCAGTTCTTTCTCCATCTGGATTTGACGATTTGACAAGCGATGTTCCTTTTGGATTAGAGCCGCTTTTAAACGTTGCTACAGGCGTTTCTCGTGGAGTTGAGCTATTTATACAAAAGAAGTTGAGTGAAATTCCTCTCTATGGTTTGTTCAGTGTTTCTGTAAGCGAAACAAAATTCAAATCAATAGAAGGGAAAGAGCGTCCGGGCAGTTTCGATGCCAGATTTATTATGAATTTGGTGCTTGGCTATCGTTTTAATCAAGAATGGGAACTAAGCGGTAAATTCCGCTTTTCTACTGGTATTCCAACTACTCCGTTCATTACCGAAGGGGAAAAAACCGGACAACGAAATTACACTTTGTATAATGAAGGGGAGCGTCTTCCAGACTTTCATGCCCTTGATATTCGTTTGGACAAGCGCTGGAATTTCGATAATTTTGCATTAGTTACTTATATTGACATACAAAATATTTATGGGCGGAAAAATGTAAACGGTTTTAGATGGGACAGCCGAACAAAAAAAATAAAAATTCAGGAATCTATTGGTCTCTTACCAAGTATTGGAATTAGCTTCGAAATGTAGGATTAATTGGAATTTTGAGTTCTCTTTATCTTTTTAGTATTTTATTTTACAGTCTCGTCATTTCGAATCCCAAGATAAAGCAAGTGCTTTATTTAAATGGAGAAGACATCACTTTAAGCGTCATTCCGAAATAGTGCTTTTCAGTCATACTATTAGCAA
>DAIOVK010000196.1:0-6078 GCA_036759045.1 Kapaibacterium sp. (SeqCode)
TGCTAAAAGATAAAGATACTTCAATAAATGATTTGGCTTATGTAGGAATTCAGAATAGGCGTACATCACCGCTTTTATCAGAGCGATATGTTGATTCAATTTATGTCGGAACAGATTCAGCAAGGTTAGCAACCCTTTATCGTATTTCTTTTTACTCTACAGCTGAATTTGAAGATAGCTGCGATGCAACAAAAAATCCCAGCACTTATCAGAAGTTTCGCGACCACTGGTTTAGCCGCGCTGGCTGTTAATTTAGTTATAATTCTCAACAAAAGCAATTAGACATTTCTTTCCTTTTGCTGGGAATTTATTACGTAAACATTTCGACAAGCTCAATTACAGCGACAACGCTCAATGCCCAAAGTAGTATAAGCGGCAAGTTTTTGAAAAGGTCATTTCGACTACGCTCAATGACCAGTGACTAAAAGCCGATAGCCGACAGCCAATCTACATTTCAAAAAAAAATATTTCTTTCCGACTTTTTTCTAAAAAATGTTTTACTTTTATAATTATATTTGCATTTGATTAATGTTTTATTAAAATTTAACATTTTTAAAAATATTTTAATAAAATAATTCTGGAAAGAATTAATATTTCAAGGATTATATTAATTTATACAGATTTAATAAATTAAGGAAAACAATGCAAGAATTTGTTCATTTACATAACCACACACACTATTCACTTTTAGATGCAGCGTGTAATCCAATTGATTTAATCAAAGCAGCAAAAGAAGATGGGCAGAAAGCAATAGCTTTAACTGACCATGGAGTGATGTTTGGTGTTATAGATTTTTGGAAATTAGCTCAAAAAGAAAGTGTTAAAGGGATTATTGGATTTGAAGCGTATGTGGCAAATGGCAGCAGATTTGAAAAAACTGCTGGAAAAAAAGAGACAAAAAAACGCAACTACTTCCATTTAGTTTTGCTAGCAAAAAATAATATTGGATATAAAAACCTCTGCAAACTAACTTCTTACGCACATCTTGAGGGATACTACTACAAACCGAGAGTGGATTTAGAGCTACTTGAAAAATATAACGAAGGAGTGATTTGTCTTTCTGCCTGTATTGCAGGGGTAATTTCCGCGCCGATTATTGAAGGTGATTACGAAGAAGCTGTTAAGCAGGCAAGAATTTACAGAGATATTTATGGAGATGATTTTTATATCGAACTGCAAAATCATTTCCTGCCGGAAGATAAAGCCGTTTTGCGTGATGCTCCCCGTATTGCAAGGGAGTTAGGCATTCCACTAATTGCAACTAACGATGTGCATTATGTGAAAAAAGAGCATGCTATTGCTCATAACGTCCTTTTGCTTATAAAGGATTCAAATGCAGCAAACTCAGGGCAAATGGACATTAGAGATTTGCGTTACAGAAGCGACGAAATGTATTTGAAAACGCAAGCACAAATGAATGAACTTTTCAAGGATTTTCCGGAAGCTATTTCAAATTCATTGAAAATTGCAGAAAGCTGCGAAATTTCCTTCGAAAGAAGATTATTTATGCCAGAGTTCCCAATTCCAAGGACTTCGCAGGCACAAAACCTTAATGAATACTTGAAAGAACAGGTTGAAACCGGACTGAAGGAAAGATATCCAACAATGACAGATGAAATCAGGCAGCGAATTGATTTTGAATTAAATATTATTTTTAGTTTGGATTATTCTGGCTATTTCCTAATCGTTCAGGATTTTATAAGTGCAGCAAAAGCAAGAGATGTTCGTGTAGGTCCGGGGCGTGGCTCTGCAGCTGGCAGCTTGATTGCATATTGTTTGGGTATAACAAACGTTGACCCACTCAGATACGGACTGCTTTTCGAAAGATTTCTTAATCCGGACAGAGTTTCCCCTCCTGATATTGATATTGACTTTTGCGATACAAAGAGAGGTGAAATAATTGAGTATGTGAAAGAAAAGTATGGAGAAAACCGCATTTCTCAAATTATCACTTTTGGTCGAATGACAAGTAAGGCAGTGTTGAAAGATGTTGGACGGGTGCTTGGTATTCCATATTCGATTATTAATAGCATAAATGCAAAAATTCCCGTTGAGCAAGGCAAAGTAAAGCCGATTATTGAAGCAATTGAACTGCCGGATTTGAAATGGATTAAGAAAAGCGAAGACCCGAAAATGAAAGAGCTAATTGAGTATTCAATTATTTTGGAGGGTATGAACAGGAATGTTGGTAAACACGCAGCCGGCGTTGTCATTACTCCGGGCGAGCTAATTGACTACGTTCCGCTTTATAAATCTCCTTCGCAAAAAGATAGCTCTGTTGCAATTACAACGCAATATCCGATGAACGACCTTGACGAAGCTGGTGTTATGAAAATGGACTTTCTTGGGCTGCGGACTCTTTCCATTATTGATAATTCGCTCGATATGATTGAGCGGAATTACAAAATAAAAATCGACACTGATGAAATTAATTTAAAAGATGAAAAAACAATGCAGCTACTTGGCAATGGAAATACAATGGCTGTGTTCCAGTTTGAATCTCAGGGAATGCAGGAGTATTTAAGGCAGCTGAAACCGCATAGCATCGAAGAACTTTCTGCTATGAATGCACTCTATCGCCCGGGCCCAATGGCAAATATTCCAGAGTTTATCGAAAGAAAAGAAGGCAAGAAGCCAATTAATTATTTGCACGAAAGAATGGGAAATTCGCTTGATGAAACATATGGAATTATTGTTTATCAGGAACAGGTTATGCAGCTTGTTCGTGACTTAGCTGGATTTTCGCTAAGTCAGGCAGATATTCTGCGCCGGGCTATGGGAAAGAAAAAGCAAAGCGTTATGGACGAAATGAAGCCGCTTTTTACAAATAATGCTGCCCAGCTCGGTATTAACAAGAAAAACGCTGACGAAATCTACGATTTAATCGAAAAATTTGCTAAATACGGCTTCAACAAGTCACACTCTGTTGCCTATTCTATTCTTGCTTTTCAAACTGCGTATTTGAAAGCAAACTATACTGCCGAATTCCTTGCTGCCAATATGTCGGCTGAACTCAATAATTTAGCAAAAATCGTTACGCTTATTGACGAAGCAAAAAGATTTGATATAAACGTATTTCCACCAAACGTAAATCGTTCGATGGAGTATTTTACTGTTGACAATAATGAAATCATCTTTGGGCTTGCAGGTATAAAAAATGTTGGAGTTCAAGCTGTAAAGGGAATAATAAAAGCAAGGGAAGAAAAGCCATTTACTTCATTTTTCGATTTTGCTGCAAGAGTAGATACCAAGCTTTTGAACAAGCGTGCTTTTGAATCACTTATTTGTGCGGGTGCTTTTGATTCCATTCATAACGGCAAAAGAGCTGCTCTTTATAATTCGGTAGAAAACGCCCTTGAATACTCTAAAGCATTTAACAACGCAGAAAATTCGAGTATGGATAGTTTGTTTTTGGGAGTTACGGCTGCTCCTATTCAGGAACCGAGTTTGCCTAATGTTCCGGAATGGACTGAAGAATTTCGCTTGGAAAAGGAAAAAGAAGTCCTTTCATTTTATATTAGCGGGCATCCTTTAAATAAATATAAGGTTTATATCAATGCTCTTGCTACTCTTCAAATTGGCGATAAAGAAAATGAAATTATTGGCGAGCAGGTCCGTATTTGTGGAATGATTAAAGGTATTCGAACGCAGTTAGACAAAAAGAATAAAACAATTGCTTTTCTTCAGGTAGAAGATTTTACCGGCTCCTGTGAATGTGTTTGCTGGAGCGATGCTTATGGCAGCAATAAAGATATAATAGTTGAAGATAATGTTGTTATGATTATTGGCAGGTCTGAACTGGATAATGATAAAATCAAAATTTATGTTGATGAAATAATGCCGATTGAAAAAGCTGCTGCTAAGTTTGCCCAAGGCATTGCTATCTGGGTGGACCTGGAAAAAGTTGAGCAAAACTGCATTAAATCGCTTCAAAGCTACTGCTCAGATTCGCGTATTAAAAATACTATAGTATTCAATGTAATTGATAAAACCAAGAACTATAGCAGTCGCTACATTGCAAATGGAGTAAATATTTCTTTTAGTGAAGAAACAATTTCTAATGTTATGAAAATATTTGGACCAAGTAATGTGAATTTATTGATGTATAAGTAGTGCTGTCGGCTATCGGCTATCGGCTGTCGGCTATCGGTCAATAGTCATTGGTAATTAGTTATTAGTCAAAAATCATTTACCATTTATCATTTATCATTTATCATTTATCACTGGTCATTGAGAGTAGTCGAAATGTCCAGTAACCCAATAACCAATCTCCTAACTACATTATTTTGGCATAAGAATCAGGAGAGATGAATCTACTTCAAAACTTCACCAGTTTCAGATGCCCAGAAAAGCAAATCTAATTCATCGATTGGTATTTGCACTAGATTTGCAAATTGAAGAAATTTTTGCTCTATATCGAAATAGATTTTTCTTGATAAAGTTTTAGGAATTTCATTTATCACCTTATGCTTTAACAAATGCTTTAAAATATGCCTGTCTAAAATTGCTAATTCACAAAAACCAATATTTCTCAAAAAATGAGAACTTTCCTTTAAGCCAAAGCCATTGACTATATCAGAAATTTTATTCCTTTTATCAAAATTGTTGGAATTGCTTCTAATTATTTCTAAAACATGAGGAAAAGTATGGATAGCATCTAAAAGCTTTTTTGCTTTTGAATTGTGAAAGCGAATATAACGATTTGGATGTTTGAGAACTGAAGCACAATTGAAAGGATTATTCTGAAAATCTTTTTCTTTCAGTATTTCAATTGCTTTAACAGCATTTTTCGCTTTAGATTGTGGCGTTAGCAAACAAAAGCACATTTCATAAAAATAATCACTTTCATTTACTTTTTTAAATTCATTTAGCCGATTTTGAATCGTTGATTTATAAAGATTATATGAAGAAAAAAGCTCATTTTCCATACTAAATATAGGGTAGATTTAATAAAGCAGCAAAATAATTTCCAATCCAAAGCACTATACCAATGCTAAGTGGTATAGTTAAATTGTCATCAATTTTTATTACGGATGCAGATAATGCTTCAACAATAGTCCCAACTAAAACAGCAACAGCTCCGAATGCGTAGAAAGTCCAGGGCAGATTGTTTGTAAAAGCAATATAAAAAACAGTTATTAGCCCTGCTACAAAGAAAGCAAAAGAACCTTCATAACTTTTATGATAGAATTTGTGCTTACCAAATTTGCGTCCAAAAATTGCTGCTGAAGAATCTGATAGAATTAGCACCGCAAAGCCAGTTACAACAAGTAATTTTGGAAAAATTAAAATACAAAGCAGAGCGGAAAGTAAAACCCAGGAAGCTCCGTTTAATACCAATCTATCTTCAACTTCATGGGGACGCAGCATTTTTCCGAAATATGTATGTAATAATTTTTGAATTATAGTTTTTTTGCGTCCAAAAATATCAATGATTAGAAAAAATATAGTAACTGGAATTAAAATTATAAATGCAAGTTCTTTTGTTGCATAATAATATCCAATTGGAATAGAAATGGAGATTAGATGGACGCCTTTGCGAAGCAACTCTTGAGAAAATGGGATGTCGGGAGAAACTTGCTTTGTTTTGTTGGTTAAAGTATTATTTCTATTCTTCGTTTTTAATTTATTTTCGTTTTTTAATGTTGTCAACTCTTCTTGCTTTCCTATTGGAATTTAATCGATTATATTAGAATATATCATTTCTAATAATTTAAAATTACTACTTACTTTCTTATTATCAAAATTAAAATTAATATTTGATGAATTTTGTGTTAAAATTTAATGTTTATCGAATTTCTTAGCTATAAGTTCAACAAGTTGTTACAAATGACATCTTTACTTGTAATGCTGGCGTATGCCAAAATCCATCTTGGTTTTATTTAATTAGATTGGAATATTTTGTCATTAGTCATTGGTCATTCGTTGTTAGTAAATATACTAATGAAAAATGAAAAATGAAAAACTATTTTTAGGTTAGATTCTGACATCCGACAGAATGAAAGTATTAAGTGATTTCATCACATTTAAAATAAAAGTCTTCCTTTATCTTGGGGTTGCCAATGACATCTTTTTTCA
>DAIOVK010000197.1:0-6064 GCA_036759045.1 Kapaibacterium sp. (SeqCode)
TTGAGTAAATACATTCTTTATTTAATTTTTTGAAAATAATGAAATCATCAATTCTATTGATAAATTCCGGATTAAACAGCCGTTTAATAGATTCTTCAATAGTGCTTTTTATATGCTCATTTTCCGTTTCAGGTAAATCGTCAGTGAAACCGATTTTTCCACCGAGTTTGACATCACGCGTTCCAACGTTTGAAGTCATAATAATGACAGTATTCTTAAAATCAATTCTTCTGCCCAAACCGTCTGTTAAAATACCATCGTCAAAAACCTGAAGAAGGATATTAAACACGTCCGGATGTGCCTTTTCGATTTCATCAAGAAGAATAATGCTGTATGGCTTGCGTCTCACTTTCTCAGTAAGCTGACCACCTTCTTCGTAGCCAACGTATCCGGGAGGCGCTCCAACAAAGCGGGAAACTGAGAATTTCTCCATATATTCGCTCATATCAATTCTTATAAGAGAATCTTCATTGTCGAACATAACCCGTGCAAGTGCTTTTGCAAGTTCAGTTTTTCCAACTCCTGTAGGACCAAGAAACATAAAAGAGCCGATTGGGCGTTTGGGGTCTTTCAAGCCAGCCCTTGCTCGCCTTATAGCCCGGGCAAGATGAAGAATAGCTTCGTCCTGTCCTACGACAAGTTCTTTCAAACTACCTTCCATATTGCTTAATTTATTGCTTTCGCTTTCGGCAATTTTGTTGACTGGAATGCCAGTCATCATTGCAACTACGTCAGCAATATCTTCTTCTTTGACATCATGATAAGTCTTATTTATATTATCGTCCCAGTCTTGCTTTAATTTCTCAATTTCAGTAATTAGCTTTTTCTCTAAATCTCGCAGGTTTGCTGCTTCTTCAAAGTTTTGTGTTTTTACTACCTGATTTTTTTGACTTCTGATAATTTCTATCTGCTCTTCTACTTCAATTATACGTTTGGGAACGGTGATATTAGCAAGATGGACTCTTGCGCCTGCTTCATCAATCACATCAATTGCCTTGTCCGGAAATTGCCTGTCGCTTATATATCTTTCAGAAAGCCGAATGCAGTTTTCAATAGATTTTTCAGTAAATCTAACGCGATGATGCTCTTCGTATTTAGTTTTTATATTTTTCAGAATTTCTTTTGTTTCATCAGAAGTGGGTGGGTCAACAATAATTTTTTGGAAACGCCTGTCTAGAGCGCCGTCTTTTTCAACGTATTGGCGATATTCATTCAAAGTAGTAGCACCGATGCACTGGATTTCCCCACGTGAAAGAGCGGGTTTTAGCATATTTGCTGCATCAAGAGAACCTGAAGCACCGCCGGCTCCAACTAAAGTATGAAGTTCATCAATGAAAAGAATTACATCTTTTGCTTTTTCCAATTCGTTCATAATTGCCTTCATACGTTCTTCAAATTGGCCTCTATACTTTGTTCCGGCAACGAGTAGCCCTAAGTCCAAAGCAACAATCCGTTTATCGAAAAGAACGCGTGGCACTCGCTTTTGAACAATTTTTAAAGCTAAGCCCTCCACAATCGCAGTTTTTCCAACACCGGGCTCTCCAATTAGAACTGGATTGTTTTTCTTGCGCCTGGTAATAACCTGTGAAAGACGTTCTATTTCCTTTTCTCTGCCAACAACCGGGTCTAATCTGTCATCTGCTGCTAATTTGGTTAAATCGCGACTAAAATTATCTAAAACCGGTGTTTTTACTCTTTCTTTTTGCATAATTCTTTGTTTAGTTGCCTGAATTTGTGGATTAGCGCTGGGACTGACTCTACCACTTAAAAAATTGTCTAATTCTCGCCGCACTATTTCATAATTTACTGAATATGGCTTAAGTGTTTGCGATGCTATATTGCTTTCGTCCCGAAGTAATGAAAGGAGAAGATGCTCGGTTCCAATTATATCGGATTTATAGAGGCGAGCTTCGAGGTAAGTTACCCGCAATGCGTTTTCGGCATGCTTTGTAAGTGGAATATTGGAAACAGTTGTATTTGCTATATTTGCCGGACGGATTGTATCTTCAATTTCTTTCTTTAATTTGAAAGTATCAATACTAAGATTCTTCAGAATTTTTACTGCTATTCCATCTCCTTCGCGTATCATTCCAAGCAAAATATGTTCTGTCCCAATGTAGTCGTGTCCCAACCGAATTGCTTCTTCACGGCTCAATTTTATTACTTCATTAACTCTATTAGAAAAACTAAGTTCCATATCTTTTTATATTACTTTATAATCATATTTCATTTCTTCAAAATTTTAAGACGCAGTTTATAATATTATATTTTAATGCATTAATTAAGTTTGATAATTGGGATTAGAGATTTTGGGCTGGGGTTAGTGTAACAATTCAACGAAAAATTGAGTATAACTGCTTATCATTCCGAGGGCAGTGAGGATTCTCATAATTCCTTGTTATCAAAATACTTGAGATTCTTCACTTTGTATCGGAATGATATTTTATATATGCTTTTTATATTAACAATTTAGTATAGATATTCCATATTTAGAAAAAATAGAATATCTATGTTCTTTACCTTTTCAAAAACTTGCCACTTATGCTTTTCAAACCATCGCTTATGTTTACGTAATAAATTCCCGGCAAAAGGAAGGAGATGTCTAGTTTAATTTCTGGGCTTTTACTGAGATTTATTTGCTGTTGAATTACTTTAGTTCCAAGCAAGTTTGTTACTGTTAGGGTTGCTTCTTCAAAAGGAACGTTTGCTTGCAAGTATAGCACTTCAGAAGCGGGATTCGGGAAAATTGATATATCACTTTCGCTGTAGTAACGGTTTACTATTTGGATTAAATCAATATTTTCAATTCCATCGCCTACTTTAAATGAACCAGCGGGTTTTTCTTCAATTGGCAGACCTTCAATCCAAAGTTCTTCTGTGTATTGCATTGCATCATCGTTTTTCACAAATAGCAAACGAAATTCATTTCCCAATCCATTGATTAAATTATATTTTGCTTTTGCACCTTTATTATCTTTTAAACCGTTTGGAAGATTTAACCTTAAAGTTCGCTCTGTTTCTTTATTTTGAATATAAACTTTGCTGTTTGCATTTTTACTGCCTTTTAGCTTCAGTGCTAACTCTTTGGGACTTTCTATGGAAAACCAACTCGATGCAATTGTGTCGCTTGAAGTTTCAACGAAAGAAATGTAACCTTCATCGCTTACAACTTTTTCAAAAGGAAGTTTTAAGCTGAATCGCTGTTCGTCTAATTCCGGGGCGCCAAATAGAAAAGATTTTTTTGTTGAATCGGCAGTTTCAAAACCAATATACCAGTCTGCAAGCATTTCATCGCTTTGACCTTTGTAGAAGTATTTAGCAGAAGTTAAGATTTGAGTTTCATATACTGAGATATTGTGAAATTGATATACTCTTCTATTTTGCCACAAAGTATTCGAAAAATTCTTATGTTTTGCCAAGTGTGGAATATACCCATTTCCAACAAAGCGAACCCACTTATCCTCAGCATCATAAGAAGAATCGTATAAAGAATAAACATAAGAATGATTATTTACATTTAAATGACCTATTTGGCTGGAAAGGTCAGCTAAACCTGGTGGAGTATATAAATTATACCAAAAATTTAACGTAGTAGAATTTCCAACGGATTCATATCCATTTATGTTTATTAATGAGTATCCTTGTGTAATATTTGGAGATGATACTTTTCTGTATGCTGATTTTATATATCTTGGATAGTAAATCCTCCATTTTCTTGCTTGATTATTATAATCATATAGGTCAATTGTGCAGTTCATTAAATATGTGCCTGCTGAATCTGTTGTATTATAATTATTTTGCCAGTAAACTATATCCTGTCTATTAGCATATAATGTAGAAGGATTTATAACATATTGGCTTAAACTTCTACTTACAACAGGAAAACTTCTTGAAATTACGTTTGAATCAATAACTGATAGTTTAGCAATATTATTTCTTATGCTAAAAGTTATAGAATCTCCTATATAAGTATTAGCTTTGTATTTAGTAAGTATTGAATTATTATATTTTAAACGTGTATAAAGAATATCCTGCCTATAAGCACTTGTTGGGTTTGAATGTTCTTCCCAGACCAAAGAACAGTTATCCTCCAAATTGTCTAAGTGTGAATAGACGTTTAGTGAAGGATGTTGAGCTTTTATTTCACTTCCTAAATCGTCATTATATTTAAATGAAATTTTACTATTTGGGTTATTAAAATAAATATTATTAGGTGATTTCCATGCCGCTACTATACCAACTGTTGAATCTGACCAGGCATAATAATTCCCATTACTTGAAGCATTAATAACTGGATTACCCCAAATGCTTCTATCAAAACCAGAGTACTCAGAAAGTTCTACTCCAATCGGCAGCTGACCATAATCTAAATTATCTAAATCAAGGATTGTTTCAGCAATCATATTTTTATCATTCTTTTTATAGCAACTATAAACAATATACGCTTTTAAAACACCATTTATATCTTTGCGAACTACTATTGATGGATAGTCACAGGGCCTTGCTACCACATCATTTGAATCTATCAGGATAGAGTCCGAAACTAACAGCTCTTGTTCCCAAACTAAATTCTCATCTAAACAATTTTTGCTAATCGGTTTGCTTCGACGGAAATAAACAGCAGTTCTACCTAAAGAATCAAATATCTGTCTATTTTGATAAGTTAGATAATACCGATAAGCTGAAGTTTCGTTACCGTTGCTATCTAAATCCGGATATGCTACTAACTTACTTTGATTACTATAGGGTAGATAACCATAAACATTTTTATCTGGATGTAGAACCTGAACTTTAAATATTTTTCCTTCACCTGGTAGGAAAGGGATTGCTAAAGTTCTGTCTTGACCAATGACAGTATCAATTTTTGTTGAAAATGCCATTTTTCTTCCGTAGCTCCAAGTTGAATCATAAGTAGAATCTGCACCGAGTTCTGTTATACGAAGTAATGCGTATTCTGTACTATCGGCAGGATTTTGATGATTAAAAGGTAAAAATACAAACCGACAACCATTTCTTCGGTAAAATAAATCTCTGTATGTTGAATAATTATCTGGATTTTTAACAGCATCGCAACTATCTTCAAATTCGGCTGTTGTAAAGAACTGAAAATTATTATTAATTTTTATAAGTGGGTCTGTACGTCTGTTTTGGACTCCTATATACGCCAAATCGTTTATTGTAGTATCAACATTTTTTAGTAGTGTTATATCAACAAAGGTAGAATCCCATGGCTCTGTCAAAACTTCAATAACTGGTGTACCTCCAATAGGTCCAAAAGGGTCATCTATAAAATATATATGAAATCTTCCAATTGGCCAGCTTTTAAAACGCGTTGTATCTACCATATTATTTGCTTCGTCCCAAGCAAGAAATCTTCTGAAAGTACTGTCGTCTGGGTAGTCGGGGTGGTGGTTTTGCTGCACTCGGTAGCCCTTTGAATATGATGCTACAAGGCGGAGTTTCATTAGCTCTTCGTCTGCCCGCCTGATTTTTGAATGGAAATTGAATAATTCTGTTCTTAATGAACGAGTGCCTATGTAAATCTTGTTTTCAGGTACACCCATTCTTAATGAAAGTGTATCAAGTTTTGCATAATTAAAAGCATTCCAAGTGTTATTTACATTATCTATATAATCAGCACCAACCCAATTTGAAAAGAAATCACTTGTATCGCTTATTCTCGTTCCATCGCCAATGCCCATATTTCCCATATGACAATCAGGAAAATGATAATTTTCATCGCCATCATAGATAAATCCCTTGCAACCTCGAATCAAGCTTGAATTTAGCAACATTCGTATTTCTTCACCAGTTTTTGGGCGATAATATTTAAAAACAATATGCTCATTCTCATTTTGGACATTATAGAGCAAATGATAGAACCACCAAGGTTTGTCGGAGTATAGCATTTCGCTTAATTTCGTATCTGGTTTATAGTATGATTCGTATAAACTTCTTTCCCACCTCGGCTGAACTGTTTTGCCTTGATATAATAATGAGTCTAAGTAGTATGAATCACGGCAGACAAACCACAAACTATCCTTTTCAAAAGGCAAATGTGTTT
>DAIOVK010000198.1:0-6029 GCA_036759045.1 Kapaibacterium sp. (SeqCode)
CTTTTTGCCCCGGCTTGCAAATCGTTTGATATGTTCCTTAATTTTGAGCATAGAGGCGAAGTATTCAAAGAATTAGTTATGGAGCTATAAATATATTTATCTAATTATTTCAATAGTCTGGAATATTTACATATTTAAAATATCTTTTATCCGAGTTTTACTTGGGAAAAAAAAGTTTTTTGCAGATATTCCATATCCTCAAGATATGGAATATCTAAATTCTTCTGCTATACGAAAAAAAAGTTTTTCTAATGGCTTCTCTCTTTTTACTTTAGTAAAGTTTCTCATACTTTGTGAAAGTTAAACTCTCTAAACCTTCTAATCTTTCTAAACACTCTAAGCACTCTAAACTCTCTAATCTTTTTAAACCTTATGTCATCTCAAAGTAAATGAAAGATAAACTTTATCATAAGTTGAGAACTCCTGACCCCATAACGAAAATAAAAGAGTTAGGAGATTTGCCTCGTAAAGAATAATTGCGCAAATTACCCAGAAAAGGTGTCATTTCGAACCCCCAGATAAAGGAAGACCTTTATTGAAATAGTGATGACAAAATTTTCCCCTGTCATTCTGAGCGCAGCGAAGAATCCAGAAAATTTTTTTAACCACTACTCTCTGGATTCTTCACTTCGTTCAGAATGACCGACAAATGTAAAGATGTCATTGGCAACAGATATTCCTGTCTGTTGTTGAATTTATACTTATTAGACAATCTCCATTTTTTTTAAAAATCCTAAAAATCATTTTAATTTATAAATCACGTACTTAGATTATTTTTCGATTCCTTCAATATAATTAATAAATATTGACAAAAAATAATCAGATATTTTATTTATATTGCATTATTAAGAATAAATTAAAAAAATAATATTTTTTTAAACTTCTTGTAACATTTTGTAATATTTAATGTTATTTGTAAAGAAAAATAAAAAATTTGAAGATTTAAGCGATATTGAACTTTTTAATCTTCTAAAAAAAGAAAAAAAAGAATCGCCTGAAGCATTCAAAGAGTTGTATTCACGGTATTCAAGCAGAATTTATGCATATTGCAGAAGATTTATAGGATACAAAGAGGAAGCTGAAGATATTTTTCAGGATACTTTTAAGAAGTTTTATGAAGCGGCACAGCAAGAACGTGAGATGACAAATGTATTTGGATTTATTTTAAAAATTGCCAGAAATTTGTGTATTAATTCAAAGCGTAATCAAAAAAGGACAATAGAGATTGACGATTCAATTAACATTTCAACAAAAAGCAGACAAGACAAAGAAGAAATGCTTGATTTAATTAAACAGGCAATTGAAGAACTACCGCCTGAATACAAAGATGTCCTTATACTCAGAGAATACCAGGGGTTGAGCTATATAGAAATTGCTGAGATGACCAATCTTTCACTTGGAACTGTTAAAGTTAGAATTTTTAGAGCGAAAGACAAAATACGTACTATTTTAAAACCATATATGGAAGAATTTTCTAAATTC
The DNA here is from genome assembly GCA_036759045.1 of Kapaibacterium sp. (SeqCode). GTDB lineage: Bacteria > Bacteroidota > Ignavibacteria > Kapaibacteriales > UBA2268 > JAAYJM01. The sequence goes on from DAIOVK010000198.1 coordinate 1,483, forward strand.
TCTTAATTGAAACTATAAAAAATACAATAAAGTTATGAACACAACACCAGACGAAAAATACTCTGAATTACTCAATCAGCTTTTAGATGGAGAATTAGAGCAAAGCAGCGAAGCAAATGTCTTTTCAGAATTAGCTAATAATGACGAGTTGAGAAGCGAATTTCGTGATATCTTGAAATTAAAGGACACAATCAAACACGATAATGTCGCTTTTGCAACTCCCTTGAATACAACTACAGCCCTGTTTTCTTCACTTGGATTCTCTTCTGTTTTGACAAGTGATGCCGGTCCTTCCGTAGTTAATACAAGTGCTAATGTTGCTACAAACGCTGCTTTAAGAAAGGTTTTTGTTCCATTGATTACTTCTGTTGCAAGTATATTAATCACTTTCCTTTTACTACAAAATTATTATGGTTCTCAAATTGATGAACTTACCAAGCAAAATCAATCACTTATTAGTAAGAGTAATAATTATCCAAGAACAATAAATAATCTTATTGAAAATAATCAAAATAAGGAAAATGAAAAATTAGCTCAAAATAGCTTTAATGAGCATAACAAATCAAATACAAAACAAAATTCAGTTTTTAACAAAAACATTACATCAAAAGAAAGCGAACAGCTTATAGTTACAAAAAATGATTTGACTAATCCTACGGTAATATTAACCGAAACTACTGACATTCCAAAAGAAAATCTAAATAAAGAAGTAATTTCAGCGAAACCAGATATTTTAATCAATGAAAGTAACAGTGTTGTGAGAAATAATTCCATTTTTAATAATTTCCCAAATACACAAACTCCATTATTACCAGTTTTTAACGATAAATATTTAGAAGATAACGAAAATGAAAGTTATTTTAATCATTATTGCATTATGTTCAGAACCTTAAATAGTTATTCATTTCCATCGACAAATATAGAATCTCAGAATAATATTTTCTTTACAAATATGAGTATAGCAGGGCTTATATCATTTTCAAAGCATCATAAATTTGGAATTGAAGTAGGACAGGAATCATTTCCACAAGTATTTGACAATGAAGAAGATGGTTACGAATACACCATTGAGCAGAATCCTACCTTAGCTTGTGTCGGTTTTATTTATAGAACTGAGTTCTCCGGATTAGACTTTCTGGGTGGAGTTGAACCATTTACTCAGGTTTTTCTTGGAACAACCAAATACGGACCTCTTGGCAAATTTATTCTTGGGGGGCAATACATCACAAAGAACGGATTAGGTGGTTTTATTGGTTTAGAAGGAAGTGCTTTGCTTTATAAAAATCAGCAAAGGAACTATTCAACTAAAAAAATTGGACTTACTGTTGGTTTGTCTTACAATTTCTAAATATTAAAAAATATGTTAAATTACAGAATTATACTATTGGCTTTATTTTTGGGGATAACGATTATTTCCTGTGAAAATCCAAATGAATATGGAGGTAAAAAAAATAAAGACCCAAAAGAAAATCCTCCAAAAGCTAATCTTGAATTAGTATTTGTAATAATTGAAGAAAATGGATGGTATAGTGATTTTGAAGTATCTAAATGTGATGCAACTCTTGATACTAATCAATATGATTGCAATACATGGCTTAATATTTCATTAATCAACAGAGAACAAATTAATTATAATTATTTTTACCCACTTCGTATTCGTTCATTGGATATTAAAATTGATTCAGTTCAGGCAAATGGAATTCCTTTCTTAATAAATAGAAGTGATTCTAATTTCGCTAAATTTAAAATTGTGAATGCTCCACCAGATAGAGATACAACAATTTTTGCAAATGAATTTAGCGCTAACTCTGATATTTCTTTCGGATGGAACAGAAAGGAAAAACAGCTATGGGCTTCATTCTATGCTAAAATTATTTGCATGCGTCACAGAGTATTGAAAATAGATACCAATATTTATATTCCTACTCAAATTTTAGAAAAAAAATACTCTAAATATAATGATAATAACATTACTATGAATAAAAAGAAAGGATTTATCAGAAAAGACACAACATTATTTTTATCCCGTCCATATTTAGATTCCTTATATATCAGAGCAAAATTCCTTTTTAAAGTAAAAAAATAACAAGCTATTAGCTAACAGCTATCGGCTAATTTAGATTAAAATAAAAAAGTCATTCAATAAGAATGACTTTTCTTTGTGCGGAAGGCGGGACTTGAACCCGCACGCCTACGCGGCACCACCCCCTCAAGATGGCGTGTCTGCCTATTTCACCACTTCCGCAGTTACAGAATACAAAATTACATATTTTTAAGAATATTACAAAGATATTTTTTTTACTTATCATTTATATTCTACGAGATTTTTTAATATTTTCTAAAAAATAATAACAGTTTTTTTACAAAATGAAAAAAAATGCTTTCATAAAAAGGAAAAAAGTTGTAATTTTGTAAATCTATTTGCTCGGGTGGCGGAACAGGTAGACGCACAGGACTTAAAATCCTGTGGGAGCATATCCCGTGTGGGTTCGAGTCCCACCCCGAGTACGGTTAAAGAAAGAAGAAATTAGAAAACAGAAAGAAGAATTAGGAAGAAAAGAACGAAAAAAGAAAAAGCAGAAGAAGGGCGTAAGCCCTTTTTTTGTTTGTGTTACATACGTTTTTACATAAAGTTATAATACTTATTACTAAGGAGTTTGTGCAAAATAAGCTATATAATTAACAAGTTGACAGTATGACTTGGAATATTTCAAAGTTAAAAATTATCCTTAAAAAGTGCAACTTGGGAAAGAGAAGAATTGTAGTGAACAGGCATGCCTGCTCCCTACGATTGATAAAATGCCAGATGTAAAACATATATTTATAATGATTTCATTTACAAACGGATGTCATCGGATGACTGCCAGTCATCCGATGACTAAAAAGTTCATTCCTCTAAAAGTAAACGTCTTAATTTAATTTGCATCTGAAGGTCAATTTTCGAACTTCCCTAAAATAAATTTTGAATATATAAATTCTATTATTAAATTTGTTAAATAAAATTTAAAAAAGTAGAAAAATACAATTATGATAAAAATTCACCTATTAATCCTATTGTTTTTAAGCACTTCGATTTGTCGCTCGGTTGAATATAATTCTGATATTCAAAATATTATTGATGAAGTTAATATTGATTCTTTACGAATATACGTTGAGGAACTTACCGGAGAAAAGGAAGTTTTAATCAATGGCGAAAAGCATAAAATTTTGACCCGTTATTGCAGGTCTTATGGGAATGATTTAGCAGCAGATTATTTAGCTGACAGATTGGAAAGCTTTGGACTTAAAAGCAAAAGACAAGATTTTCAGAGAGTGAATGACTCATCATTATTTTCCAATATTTATGCAATCCAAAAAGGAAAGACTTACCCAAACGAATATTACGTAATTGGCTCACATTACGATTCAATAACATATCCTAGGGATTCAGCCACCGGTGCTGACGACAATGCGTCTGGTTGTGCAGCTGTGCTTGAAGCAGCCCGTATTCTTTCTAAATACGAACTTGATTATTCTGTTATTTACTCATTTTTCGATGCAGAAGAAATTGGTTTAAATGGTTCAGGTTCTTTTAGTTATAATTTAAAAGAAAATAATAAAGTCGTTAAATGTGCTATTTCGCCTGATATGATTGGCTTTAATCAAAATAATGACAATAGAATGCAAGTTAGAACTACTCATTTGAATAAGTCCGAAGAATATAGTGAAATTATGAAAGAAATTAATAATTTATATAATATAGGACTAACGATTATTTCTGATTGGTATTATAAGAGCGAAATTTATGCAAGAAGTGATTTCTATTCCTTTTTTTTAAGAGATATTCCTGCTTTAGGAATTTTTGAGGATTTATCTTCAGAAAATAATATATATTACCATTCTATTTCTGACAGTATAAAATATTTCAATATGGATTATTTTCATAAAAACTCTAAATTAATTATTGCTTCTCTTGCTACTTTTGTTAATAATACATTAATGAGTGTTTCTGAAAATGTTTCCAACACAAATGAAATAAATTATTCAATAAATCCTAATCCTGCTGTAAATTACATTTCAGTAAATACAAGCAGTGATTTTATTGATTCAAACTATGAAATAGTTGATATTTACTCAAACAAGCTACTTTCCGGAAAAATGTCAAATCATTCATCAATTAATATAAGTGGATTAGCAAGTGGTATGTATTTTATTATTTTAAAAGACAGCAAGGAAAAACAAAAAGCGATAAAGTTTGTGAAAATATATTAACCTGAAATATTTAAAAAAAATATTCAATTCCTCCTTCCCTAGTTGAACTTGGGAAGGCAACTTTCATAAAAGCTATGCTTTTCTTATCATTCATTAAAATAATGTAAAGCACAGCTTTACAAGAAATCTTCCTTCCCTAGTTGAACTTGGGAAGGAGAAAAATAAAGATTAATCTCTAACTCTCCCAATTTTACGTAATTGAAAGATTTATTTAGTAAAAAAACGCATTCATTTTTCTTACTGCTAGTGTAATAATTCATTAAAAAACTAATAATATTTTCGTATATTTGTAAAGT
>DAIOVK010000199.1:0-5999 GCA_036759045.1 Kapaibacterium sp. (SeqCode)
ATTGCAATGCCATAAAGTCCGGCGAAAGCAAATGAACCAATAATGGCTATTGCGATTAAAATCACCGGTATTGTTGTTGAAATCATTCCAGTACTTAAGCCGGCAATAATATTGGTTGCAGCGCCAGTTAATGATTGTTCAGCTATTCTGCGGACTGGTGGTTTACCTAAACCAGTGTAATATTCTGTAACTAAGCCAATTAACACGCCAGCTGCCAGACCAATAATTGTAGAAATAAATATGCCCATCGAAGTAATTGTATAGCTATTTCCATAAAGAGCATCTTCATAGAGCCAGCTTTCAGGTAAAGTCCATTTTATTATTATGTATGAAGCAATTAACATTAAAATCGCAGCGACAAAAGTGCCGGTATTTAATCCTTTTTGGGGATTACCACCTTCTTTTACGCTGACAAAGAAAGTTCCGATTATAGAAACAATAATACCTGCAGCAGCAAGTAATAAAGGAAGAATAACGGCAGAAAGCCCGCCGAATGGAGATGATTGAAATTCTGGTATAACAAAAAATGCAGCGCCAAGAACCATTGAACTGACAATCGCACCTACAAAGGATTCGAACAAGTCAGCACCCATACCTGCGACATCACCAACATTATCACCAACGTTATCTGCTATTGTAGCTGGATTTAGTGGATGGTCTTCAGGAATACCAGCTTCTACTTTTCCTACAAGGTCTGCACCAACATCAGCTGCTTTAGTATAAATACCACCGCCAACTCTTGCAAAAAGAGCAATAGAAGAAGCACCAAACGAAAAGCCGGTTACTATAGTTATAACTTTTGCTATTGCGTGCTGGTCGCCTCCTTCAAAAGCACCAAACATATTTCCATAGATAATGAAAAGTAAGCTAAGCCCCAAAACTCCCAAACCAACAACTCCCATTCCCATTACAGAACCGCCATTAAAAGCAATTTTCAAGGCGCGGTTTAAACTGGTAATTGCAGCGTTTGTAGTGCGGACATTTGCTTTCGTTGCAACTTTCATTCCAATGAAACCGGAAAGACCAGAACAAATTGCACCAATTACAAATGATAAACCTACGAGTGGCGAAGAATCTTCTACTGATGCACCCTGAACAGCAAGTAAAACAGCAACTATTACTATAAAAATAGCAATTACCTGATATTCTGCTCTTAAAAATGCCATTGCACCTTTTGCGATAAATCCTGCTATTTTCTGCATCTTTTCGTTGCCTGCATCTTGCTTTGCTACCCAAGATGAGCGGATATACGTATAAAGAAGAGCTATCAGCCCTATTACTGGTATCGTATAAAGCAATCCAATCATAATTATTCCTTTATTGTTTTTTAAAATTTATTTGGTTAATAATTTTCATTTTTTTCCCTTTTTTTAAAACATTCAAAAATAATGAAAATATTCTAATTTTATTCTAATATTTGTATAATAACAGAACACAAGGCAGTTCATAGTATTTTATTTCGCTTGCTTGTCATTGGTAATCCTAAGATAAAGAAAGACCTATATTTAAATGGAGTTGGCATTTATAAAAATTTCTATCTGGCGTATGCCAGAATCCATCTTAATTAAGCAAGTGAGCTTGCTCACTTGTTTCATTTGGGCAAGCCAAAATGCTTCGTGAGATAGCATATCTCGAATAAGACATAACAAAAATAAGATGGATTCTGACATCCGTCAGAATGACGCTTTTAGTAATATCATCTCTATTTTGATATATACCTTCCTTTATTTAATGACAAGACAATTAATCATTAATCACTTATCGCTTATCACTTATCATTTATCACTTATCATTTATCATTAAAAAGAACTCTTTTTCGTTCAGGCATTTAACCCCAAGTTTTAATGCTTTGTCGTATTTAGAACCGGGCGAGCTGCCGACAACAACATAATTTGTATTTTTGCTTACTGAGCCGGTTACCTTGCCACCTTTTTTCTCAATCATTAGTTTTGCTTCATTCCGAGTTAATGATTCCAATTCTCCAGTTAAAACGAAGGTTTGGTTTAGCAGCGGCTGATTTTCGTTTAATATGTTTTGCTCTGCAACGTTCAGTTCAAATTGCAAACCGCTTTCTTTCAAACGGTTGATTATTTCAATTTCTTTTTCATCGCTGAAAAATGCAATAATTGATTCAGCCATTTTGTCGCCGATTTCAAAAACGGCTGTTAAATCCTCTTTGGAAGCAGAAATAATGCTGTTAATGTTGCGGAACTGTTTTGCAAGAGTTTTTGCTGCAACTTCTCCAATGAAGCGAATACCAAGTGCAAATAGAACATTAGAAAATGGTTGGTTTTTGCTTTCTTCTATTGCACTAAGCAGATTAGTTACACTCTTTTCGCCCCAGCGGTCTAAACTCTTTAGCTCATTTTCATACTTTTTTAATTCGTAAATATCAGCAACATTTTTAATAAAACCGAGTTTTACCAAGGTTTCTACAACTTTTTCTCCCATATTCCCAATATTCATTGCATTCCTTGAGCAAAAATGCTCAATTCGTCTGCGGATTTGCCAGGGGCAGTCGGGATGGTCGCAGTAATAACTTGCTTCGCCTTCCGGTCGCGTTAGCGGTGCTTTTAGCTCGCAAGTGCAATGAGTAGGAAAAGCAAACGGTTTTACATCATCACTACGTTTTTCAAGAACTACACTTGATACTTTTGGAATTACATCGCCTCCCTTTTCAATCACAACGTAATCGCCTACTCTAATGTCTTTTTCTGTGATAAAATCTGCATTATGTAGAGTGGCACGGCTAATCGTTGAGCCAGCAAGAAAGACCGGTTCAAGTTCCGCAACTGGTGTAACAACCCCAGTTCTTCCAACCTGAAATGAAATATCTTTTAGTAAAGTAACTGCTTTTTCTGCTTCGTATTTATATGCAATTGCCCAGCGGGGCGAACGTGCAACAAAGCCAAGCTGTTGCTGTTCTGCAATTGAATTTGTCTTTATTACAATGCCGTCAATTTGGAAAGGCAATGTATTTCGCTGCTTTTCCCAGTAATCTAAAAACTCAAATACTTCATCAATATTATTACATAATTTGGAATAAGGACTAACTGGAAATCCCATCTCTTTCAGCATTTTTATATTTTCAAAATGCTCTTTTAGTTCAAACTGCTGCGTCAACAGATAGTAGCAGGCAATTTGAAGAGGACGTGCTGCTGCTTCTTTTGGGTCGAGCAGTTTCAACGTTCCGGCGGTTAGATTGCGTGGATTTGCATACTGCTTTTCCTCTAATTCCAATCGCTTTTCGTTGATTTTTAAAAAATCCTGCTCCAGCATAAAAACTTCGCCACGCACTTCAAAATCAGTCAGTTCAACTCCATTAAAGCTAACTGGCTTAATTTTTAAAGGAACTGAACGAATAGTTTTTATATTATGAGTGATATTATCGCCTTTTACTCCATCGCCGCGGGTCGCCGCAATATTCAACATTCCATTTTTATATTTTATTGAAATAGCAACGCCATCGTATTTCAGTTCTGCAACATAAGCCGCCGGCTCGCGTCCAAGATTTTCTTTCACACGTCTATGGAAATCGCTTACTTCTTCTTTGCTGTATGTATTTGCAAGCGAGAGCATTTGAGTGTCGTGAATAACTGTTTCAAATTGCTTAAGCGGCTCGCCTCCTACACGCTGCGTTGGGGAATCCTCTGTTATTAATTCAGGATATGCCTTTTCAATATTTGAAAGTTCTTGAAAAAGCAAATCGTAGTCGCGGTCAGAAATTAGCGGCTCGGCATCAATATAGTAGGCATAATCATACTTTTTGATTAGCTGGCGAAGTTCCTCGGCACGTTTTTCTACATTTTCGGGTATTTGAGTATTTTCAAACAAGTTCTTTTGCATAATTTTTCAAAAATTTTATAAATTGTAATTTCTGAATTTAAAATTTAGATAATTTAATAAATTTGAAATGAATTCCAAAATAGAAAAACCAACAAAAGAACAATTAAAAGCACAAAGCTACGACAGACACCTGACTGTAACGGCGAACGCCGGAACTGGCAAAACACGCGTGCTTGTGCATAGATATTTAAATATTCTGCTCGGGGTGGATTTACTCAAAACCGACATAGAGCCACAGGAAGTAGTGGCTATCACTTTCACACGAAAAGCAGCTTCGGAAATGCTTGCGAAAATTGCTCAAAATATAGAAGAAAAACTGAAAACCTGCGAAAATAAAATTCTCTCGCAGCGGCTTGAATATATTCGTGAAAACCTGATTTATGCTAATATTTCTACAATTCACAGCTTTTGTTCCAAACTTTTGAGGGATTATCCGATTGAAGCTGGAATTAATCCGGCTTTCGTTGAACTTTCTGAACCGGAGAAATTATCTTTTCAAGACCAGGCAATTACTGAAGTTTTTGAAGATTGGCTCGAAACAGAGCTTGACGAAAAGCGGGTTACTTTCAAAAATTTATTAGATATTTTACCGGAATATAAACTGCGTAATCTCTTAAAATTGATTTTTAATAAACGGGCTATTACTCAAAATTTAATTAAACTTTACTCAAAAAGTAATAGTGAAATACTTGAAAAGCGCGATGAATACCTGAAAAATCTAGTAGTTCCCACTATTGTCGAATCAATAAACAAACTTTTCAATTTTTTTGACAAATATAATACTGATAATTTAAAAGCAGGCAACGCGAAAAAACTTGAGGAGGCATTCGAGCATTTAAAGGATTTTAAAGTTCAGCTAAATTCAAAGAGCAAAGCATATAGTTTACCCGAACTGATTGACAAAACGCTTTCAATTATAAACGAATTTTTTACTCAAAGCTTTACGATTAGAAAAACTTATCAAAATGACGAAAACTTTACCTTGGAAACAGTTATTGGGAATTCGGCAAGCATAATCGAAACATTTTCTAAATTACTTGAAGTTTTAAAATATGAAAGCTTGGATAAGGAATTAATTCAGGCAACACGCACCGTTATTGATGTTTACAGAGATGTGGAGCAAAGCATTAAGCAAAGGAAAGACGAGTTGGGCGCCCTTGATTTTGATGATTTCATTCTGCTTACTTATAATTTACTGCGAAATGAAGAAGTCCGCCGCAAAGTTGCAAAAAATTTAAAATACCTGCTTGTTGATGAATTTCAGGATACAGACGATTTCCAGTATTCAATAATGAAAAATTTGATTGGCGATTTTTCTGGTATAGAGCAAAATAACAATCTTTTTATCGTTGGCGATGCAAAACAAAGTATTTATGGCTTTCGTAATGCAGACGTCCGCATTTTCAACAAAGCACGTGCAGAAGTAAGGGAAATAAACCGTAAGAAACTTGAGCAGCAGAAACTAAACGACTACTTCCTTTCGGCAGAAGAGCAAATCGCAGCAGAATCCGATGCTGAGCGGGAGGGTGAATTGCAACTCACTGCAACTTTCCGTATGCAGCCAAATATTTGCTCCTTTGTGAATACGGTTTGCAGCAATATTTTTGCAGATAAAAGCAATAATTATGACGTCGAATATTCTCCGTTGGTTTGCGCCAAAAATGCAGAAGAGTTCTTTCAAAGTGAGGACAAAAGCAGTTTTGGAACGGTCAGTTTCCTTACTTCTTTTGAACAAAAAAATGAGGGTATCACTCTAAATACTTCTCAGTTGATTGAAAAAAAACTGAAAGAAATCGAAGAAATTGAAGAAGAAAACGAAGAAGAAAACAGGGAAGAGCAGGAAGCTCCATTTCTTGAAGAAGCCGAACTCGTAGCCCGCTATATAAAAAATGCAGTTGAAAGCAGTAGCGACATTTTTATTGAAGAAAAAGGGGAGAAGCGTAAACCGAAATACAATGATTTTGCGGTGCTGTCGCGAACCCGCTCTTCCTTTGAATCGCTTGTTTTTTACTGCCTGAAATACGAAATACCACATATTCTCCACAGCGGAAGCGGATTTTTCAATAATCAGGAAATTATTGATGTTTACTCATTCCTCAGTTTTTTAAATAATCCTAATGACGACCTTGCTTTTGCTTCGATTCTTAAATCTC
>DAIOVK010000200.1:0-5992 GCA_036759045.1 Kapaibacterium sp. (SeqCode)
GAACGAAGTGAAGAATCCAGAGAGTAGTGGTTAAAAAAATTTTCTGGATTCTTCGTTGCGCTTCAGAATGACAGGGGTAAAATTATGTCATATCCATTTAAATAAAGCACTTGCTTTATCAGGGGGTTCGGAATGACACAAAATAGTAAGTCTTTTAACTAATTATTACACTAGAGAACAAATTCTCACAAATTCTTCTTTTCACAGACAAAAATGTCCATTTTACTTACTAATTATAATCGGCTTACTTATTACACTTTTTCCATCTTCAAAGTGAATGAAATAAATCCCATTTGGCAATTCTTCTACCGAAAAGGAGATTGTTTTGTCAAAACCATAATTAGAAATATCTTTTACTTTTAACCCAAGTGAATTATATAAACTAATTTCTATGTTTTCATTTAAATAGTTATCTTTGAAATTTATATTTACATAATTTGAAGCAGGATTCGGATATATGGAAATATTGTTTTCATTTAAATCGGTAAAATTCATTTGCTCTTCTACGCTTACAACGCCATCAGGGTCAAAAATATAGATTCCCCAACTTGAACTTGAAAACATATCGCATATTATCCATAGCTTTCCAGCTGTATCAACCTGGAAATCTTTTTTATCAAATAAAAATCCTTCTATTCCGGGATTTGGAATTTCTATTCTTGTAAATCTGTCAGTTGTATCAATTTTATATAGATTATATGTTGGACCTGAAATCCATACATTGTCAGAACTATCAATACGCATATAATAATCGGTTTTCTCTTCTCTATGATTAATGTATTTTTCAGTTTCCCACATACTGTCTAACTTAGTATATTTATCGCCATCAAGCTTAAACACAACTAAATTATAATTTAAAATATAAACAACTCCTTTACTATTAACAACAATTTCTGAAATAGATGAATAACCCTCTGGAAAATCAAAAGTACTAACTCTTTTTACAACCAGTTCGTTTTCCAAACAAAATAAAGTGTCTTTATTGGAATGCCAAACCCTACCTAAATTATCAAAAGTCATTCTTCTTTTAATACCCTTTCCATATTCTGGCGTAGTTATATTATTTACTGTTACAAAACAACTATCTTTGAATTTAGATAAGCTGTAATAAGTATGGTAATTAGTATCATTAACATAACAAAAATGCTGCAAAATTGTCCAAACATCACCTTTCTTATCAATTTTTAGGTCCCATATTCCTTCAATATCGAAGAATTTGTTTTGTAAAGTGTTATAAACTTGGCTATAAATTTTTGTTGTATCATTTCGAACAGAAAGAATAGATTTGGAACTTAATTTTGACCATAGATTACCATTATTATCAAAATCGGCAAAATAAAAATAATCCAAATCATACTCATTAAAATCCATTTCTTTATAAAATTTGTTGTAAATATCACTGTTTGTGATGTGCGTCCATTCTTTTGTCTTTTGATTGTATATGATAATTATATTATCATAAAGAGACCTGCTAATAATAATGCTATCGTTTTTGATTACCATACTATTAGCTTGAAGATTTTCATGTCCTCCAGTAAAAGGAGCAATAGGCAGGAAGCTGTCTTTATGCATAAATTCCCATGTTTGTGAATAAATATGCATTGCCGATATTAAAAATAATAAGGAAATAACTCTTTTCATTTTTTCTCGCTTTTTTGTGAATTATTTACTTTTTGCAAAATAAATAATTTTTTCTATAAAAGCAATAGAAAAAAATAATTTTTCTGCTATTTGATATTTTTTATGAGGAATTCTTGAAATTCAGAAAAGTGATACTTTTAACAAGTTGATAGTATGACTGAAAAGCACTGTTTCGGAATAACGCTTAAAGCTATGTAATCTCCATTTAAATAAAGGTTTTCTTTTATAAGAAGGTTACCAATGACAAGACTACGAAATAGCAAACTACAATGCATCAAGAGTTATGCAGTTAAAAATTCTCCTTAAAAAGTACAACTTGGTAAAGAGATGAATCGTTGGGAAAAGGCATGCCTGCTCCCTACGATTGATAAAATGCCAGATGTAAAACATATAATTATAATGATTTTTTGTTTGGACTGAAGTCATCGGACATCTGCCAGATGTCCGATGACTAAAAAGTTCATTCCTCTAAAAGTAAACCTCTTAATTTAATTTGCCTCTGAAGGACAATTTTCGAACTTCCCTAAAATAAATTATGAATATATAAATTCTATTATTAAATTTGCTAAATAAAATTTAAAAAAAGTAGAAAAATACTATTATGAAAAAAATACAAATACTAATTCTATTGTTTTTAAGCACTTCAATTTGCAGTTCTATTGAATATAATTCTGATATTCAAAAAATTATAAATGAAGTAAATATTGATTCTTTGCGAATATACGTTGAGGAACTTACCGGAGAAAAGGAAGTTTTAATCAATGGTGAAAAGCATAAAATTTTGACCCGTTATTGCAGGTCTTATGGTAATGATTTAGCTGCTGATTATTTTGCTGACAGATTGGAAAGTTATGGACTTAAAAGCGAAAGTCAAGAATTTAAGATAAATAATGATTCTTCATTATTTTTTAACATTTATGCAATTCAGAAAGGAAAGACTCATCCAGACGAATATTACGTAATTGGCTCGCATTACGATTCAATATCATTTTCAGGCGATTCAGCCGCAGGTGCTGACGACAATGCTTCCGGCTGCGCTGCTGTGCTTGAAGCAGCCCGTATTCTTTCAAAATACGAACTTGATTATTCTGTGATTTACGCATTTTTCGACGCTGAAGAAATTGGATTATATGGTTCAGGTTATTTTGCAAATAATTTAGTTAGTAATAATAAAGTTGTAAAATGCGCTATTTCGCCCGATATGATTGGCTTTGATGAAAATAATGATTACAGGATGCAAGTTAGGACAACATTATTTAATGATTCGCCAATATATAGTGATATTGTTTTAGATGTAAATAATATATATAATATCGGATTACTTAATGAACTTATTTGGTATGACAATAGCTTAGCAAATAGTGATTATTTTTCTTTCTTTAAATATAGTATTCCGGCTTTAGGAATGCTTGAAAGTTTATCTTCCGAAACTAATATCTATTACCATACAATATCTGATAGTATAAAATATTTTAATATGGATTATTTTCATAAAAACTCTAAATTAATTATTGCTTCTCTTGCTACTTTTGTTAATGATAATTTAATGAGTGTTTCTGAAAATGTTTCAAATACAAATGAAATAAATTATTCAATAAATCCGAATCCTGCTGTAAATTACATTTCAATAAGTTCAAATAAAGATTTTATTAATTCAAACTATGAAATTATTGATATTTATTCAAACAAACTGCTATCCGGAAAAATTACAAATCATTCTTCAATTAATATAAGTGGTTTAAGCAGTGGTATGTACTTTGTTATTTTAAATGATAACAAGGAAAATCAAAAAGCACTGAAATTTGTAAAAATGGATTGATTTTGATAAATTCACTTATATTTATATTATTTTTTAAGAAAGTAAAAATATGAAATTTATTTTTAAAATTTGTATCATTTATTTATTTGTTATATTTTCATTTTCTTTAGCAAATGCTCAAGAAAAATCATCACAAATAAAAATTGATTTTTCCTTTTTTGGGAATGATTACTATATTAACGGTGTTGAATATTCAAAAGGAGAAATAGCTGATATTTTAGACCTAAACGAAAGTACACAAGAATTAATTAGCTCATACTCGTCAAAGAAATTGTGGGGATATATTTGTCTGGGAGCTGGAGTTATTCTTACTGGTTCATTAGCAATGGATGCTTATGCTACATCTCAAAACTCTGGTACATCACCATTTAATTCAACTTCATTTACTTATCCTTTTGTTGCAAATATAGGCCTGGATATAATTGGCTTAATGCTCATTATGAGTAGTAATAAAACTTTTATCAAAGCAATTGACAAATATAATAAGAACCTTCAATCTTCTAATGATTTCATTGATTTTAAGGTTGGGTTTAATAGAGTCGCTTTGCAACTGCATTTTTGATGCAGAAATAATTCAAATTATTTTAGTCATACAATCTGCAGCAAGTTTGTATGGCTAATTTTGTTAATTCATAAAAAAACTAAAATTATATTTATTTGTAATAATAATTTTATTAATTTGTAAATAGGAAAATTTACAACTAAATTGCTTACAGCTAATAACTGAAAGCTAATAACTTAAAAATGAAAAATCAAGAAGAATCTTACATTTACGGAAGAAATCCTGTAATAGAAGCAATCCGAAACGATGCACCAATAGAGAAAATTTACTTGCAATTCGGTATTGACGAAAAGTTAAGGAATGATATAATAATCAAAGCAAAAAAGAAGAAAATCAACTGCTCCCAGATTGATAAGCAGAAATTTTTGGCTTTAGAAAGAGAAATAACCGGTAAAAATAACGTTTCGCAGGGAATAATAGCAATAAAAGGAACAGTTAAGTATTTTACGCTTGATGAATTAATAAGTAATTCCTTTGAAACAACAAAAAATCCGGTAATCGTTTTGCTTGATGAAATCAACGACCCGCATAACCTCGGTGCTATTGCCAGAACTGCGGAATGTTCCGGCGCTGCAGGTATTATAGTAACTGAACGCAATTCTGCTCCAATTACTCCGACTGCAATAAAAGCATCTGCCGGAGCCCTTGAGTATTTGCCTGTAGCAAAGCAGTCAAGCGTGATACAAACAATTGAAAAATTGAAAGAAAATGGTTTTTGGGTCATTGGAACAGATATTGAAGCAGAAATAGCGTATGATGAATTGGATTACGAAACACCGATTTGCTTGATTATGGGAAACGAAGGAAAAGGAATAAGCAAAGCTGTTGCCAAACATTGCGATTATACAATTCAGTTACCCGTTCTGGGGAAAGTTCAATCTCTAAATGTATCTGTTACGGCAGGTATCGTTCTCTATGAAATATTAAGAAAAAGAAATATATTAGGAGAATAATATGAGCAAAAATGATGACGTAGTTAAGAAATATACAAAAAAGGGACATATTTCAAACGAATTTTATGACCAGGAATTGGAAAAACTGCATAATGAATTGGTTAAAATGCAGTACTGGATTAAAGACAAGGGATTGCGGGTTGTAATTCTCTTTGAAGGACGCGATGCCGCTGGAAAAGGTGGGGTGATTAAGAGAATTATTGAGCCACTTAATCCTCGTGGGTGCCGTGTAGTTGCATTAGACAAGCCATCAGACAAAGAGCAGACTCAGTGGTATTTCCAAAGATACATTGCTCATCTGCCTTCTGCCGGTGAAATTGTTATTTTCGATAGAAGTTGGTATAATCGCGCCGGAGTGGAAAGAGTAATGGGATTTTGCACTGAAGAAGAATATACTGAATTTTTACGCTCCTGCCCGGAGTTTGAAAAAATGCTTGTTCGTTCCGGGATTATATTGCTTAAATATTGGTTCTCCGTAAGTGATGAAGAGCAGGAAAAACGCTTCCGTGATAGAGCGACCGACCCCACAAGGCGATGGAAACTCTCTCCAACAGATATTGCTTCTTGGGATAAATGGGTAGAATATTCTAAAGCTAAAGATGAAATGTTTAAACTTACGGACATTAAGCAAGCTCCCTGGTTTAACGTTGATGGCGACGACAAAAAGAAAGCCCGTTTAAACTGTATTGCCCATATTGTTAAAATGATTCCCTACAAAGATGTAACCCCAAAACCAATGGAGCTTCCAACAAGGAAAATCAGCGAAAAATATATTCGTCCTCCACTTAACGAATTGACTTACGTCCCAGAGGTTTACTAATTATTAATTATTAATTATTAATTGTTAATTGTTAGAAATGATTTAATCTTTTGTATGTCATTCCAAACCCCAGAATAAAGGAAGACCTTTATTTAAATGGAGATGACATTAATCAATAAAGCATTATTTTAAATAGAGTAACAAAAATCCCCCCTACCCCCCTTTTTCAAAGGGGGGAGAAGAATTTTCTTTTTAAT
>DAIOVK010000201.1:0-2695 GCA_036759045.1 Kapaibacterium sp. (SeqCode)
TTGTTTTGCACTACTACTCTATATTTACTTCATTTTTTCAACTAGGAAAGTTGAGGAAATAATAATGGAAAAAAGAGGAAAAAAATAGAGAAAAAAATATCTTGGCTTAAGTGAGTAAGTTTTAGCTTTTGTTTAGTTCGTTTCCCTGAATGAAAAGAAAAACTTGCAAAGTTAGGTGGAAACACAAGATAAATAATAAAAAAAACATCCTCCGCGAGGAATTCCGATACCTTTTTTGCGGAGGATGCAACAATCAACAATTGTTAAACTAAATTACGGAAAATTTTATGAAAAAGAAAATTTTTCTTCTATTTGCGGCTTTAGCAATAGTATTTGCTAATGTGGTGGTGCAAGCTGATTGCCCAACTGATATTTATTGCGATGGACCTTTTACTGGTACAGTTAGTTACGATGGATGTGATTATGATTATGTATATTGTTTATGTATTAATAATGAAAATTTTCATGAAGTAGTATTAACTGATATTATTGTCAGATATCCTTGTAACGGTGATAATTTTGAATTGAAAAAAGGATTGATTACTGATAATATATTGATTGATATAGCTAAAAGTGGTAATATAGAAACTTGCTGGAGTGTAGATATTCCTGAATGTCCAGATGCTTTATGTATGGTAAGATGGAGAGATGCTATTTGCTACGACCCGGAAAGATGGGACTATGACTCTACAACATGCAAATGGTATATGCATAAATGTGACAATGAACTTCGCTCATGCGGAGAAACAATTTACATTTGCTGGGAATTAATTAATAATGAAATTGTTTATAATATTACTAGGAGTGGAAGACAGTACGGACCTGAATGTACTGACCCTTGTACGACTAATTGCGAATAATTTTAAACATTGTTTTGTTTAAAATTTACAAAAATTGATATTACGGGATTAGTGAGGAATCTATTATATTAAATTTTCAATAAAATAGATTCCACATTACCTTACAAGTGTAATCTTTACTTTCCAGTCATACTATCAACTTCGTTGATAGCATGACTTTGATTTTTCTATTTATCACTTTCGCAAATGTTTCCCAAACTTTGCGTAAGTTTTAATAAACCAATAACCATAAACCATAAACCATAAACCCAAAGGCAACTCTATGAAAAAAATAATTATACTTTTTTTAATGATTTTTTCTACAGAACTTTTTTCACAAAGCTGGGAGTTGATGTATAAAGAAGATTTCCTTTACTATGACTCAACTACTCAATCATCTGGTAATTTTAATTTTGATTGTTTTACAATAAAAAATGATTCTATTGTTATTAGTAGAAAATCTTATTCAGATACGTTATTTCTAATATATGAATTTAATAAAAAGAAATGGTCATATATAACAAAAGATGAAATCTGGAGCAGATTTAAAAATGACTCCTTATTTGATTTATATTCTAAATGTATTGGGTTCAATCAATTGATTTTAGATTCAAATAATAATATTTGGTGTGGTACAAATGGAAATGTCCTAAATATTTTAAAAGACACAATAATTGAATATAAAAAAATTTATGATAAAAGTATTGGTCAGTACTTTGATATTTATGGTGCTGTTTATGATATAAAAATAGATGCAAATAATGATATTTGGGCAATTGTAAATTACAGACATCCTGAAACATATCTTTGCTATTGCAATGTTTGCAAATTGAAAGACGGAATTTTTGAATCTATATATACTGTTGTTCACGCTTATAGTCAGGATGCTTCTGTAAGAAGAATTGCTTTTGATAAACTTGGCAAAGTTTGGTGTACAATAGCAGATACATTATACTTATTTGAAAATGAAGAATTATCAAAAAAAATCTTTTCTTATGATTTTCCTGATGGATATGGATTTTTCACACGAATTGCAGTTGATAGCAAAAATGTTGTATATGCTTTAAATCATAGCTGTATGTTGTATGTGATTGATAAAGATAGTATGTATGCATATAATTATATACAGGATACAGAACAACATATAACAAGTTTAAGTAAATATTATTGGATGTGCATTGATAGCTCAGATAACGTTTGGGTAACTGGTTTAGCTACTTGTAATCTTTATAAATTTGATACTGAAAAGAATTGGACAAGATATGATGTGCCAGGTTTTTCTACCGCTGTCGATGAAAATTGCTGTAAATGGGGGATTGAAGCAGATAAAAATGGTAGAATTTGGATTCCAGCTCAAAGCGGTGGTTCTAATGGTTATGGTATGTATGTGTTTGACCCAAAACCGGTTTCAGTTGAGGAAGAGAAAGCGAAAGTAGAAGCAAATGGTTTACCAGATGTTTGGGTCTATAATCTTTTTCCAAACCCGGCAGAAAATACTGTAACCCTAGACTTTTTCCTGCATAGAAACGAAGTAGAAAATCTTGAAATGTCTCTCTATAATGTAATGGGAATGAAAATCAAAGAAATAAATGAGCACTACGATTATGATAAATTTTATATGCTGGCATCAGTAAATTTTTCTGTCGCGGGGCTTCCTAAAGGCGGTTATATAGTAACTTTAAAAGCAGGAAATACCAAAATCGCCCGCTTGCTAATAGTGGGATTTTGATTTTTCTCTTTATCACTTTCGCACGAGTTTCCCAAACTTTGCGAAGGTGATAACTCAATAACTCAATAACTTAATAACTTAATAACTTAATAACTTAATAACTTAATAACTTAATAACTTAATAACT
>DAIOVK010000201.1:2795-5988 GCA_036759045.1 Kapaibacterium sp. (SeqCode)
TAATAACCCAATAACCATAAACTAACAACCGATAACAATTAACAATTAACATTTAACAATTGATTTGTTTTTCACTTTTGCTAAAAATATGTAAAAAATTGGAACAACGTAAAGAGTTAGAATTAATGAGAACATAACTCCGCCAACAACGACAATTCCCATTGGTATTCTGCTTTGAGCACCGGATCCGATTGCAAGAGCAATAGGCAATGCTCCGAGTGCTGTTGCAAGTGATGTCATTAAAATCGGCCTCAATCTTGCAGTTGCAGATTCGATTGATGCAGAAACTTTGTCTAATCCTTTTAATTGTTTCTGATTTGCAAATTCAACGATTAAAATTCCATTTTTTGTAACCAGCCCAACAAGCATAATCATACCAATTTGAGAAAAAATGTTAATCGTTTGCCCAAAAATCCATAATGACAGCATAGCTCCGGCAATCGCCAAAGGCACAGTAATCATTATAATAAACGGGTCACGGAAGCTTTCAAACTGGAAAGCAAGAATGAGATAAACAAGGATTAACGCGAGAATAAGTGCAAACGAAGTATTGCTACCACTTTCAGCAAAATCGCGACTTGGTCCTGATAATTCTGTCTTATAAGTATCGTCCAAAATCCGAGTAGAAATATTACGCATTGCTTCAATACCTTCGCCGAGCGTTTTGCCGGGTGCAAGCGATGCTGAAACTGTTGCAGACTTATATCTGTTGTAGTGATAAAGAGATGGCGGAGAACTTGTTTCGACCAAATCAACAAGATTACTAAGTTGAATCATCTGCCCTTTGTCGCTTCTTACGTAAAGAGTTGTTAAATCAAGTGGCTTATCTCTGTTAGTCCTGTCCACCTGCCCAATCACCTGATATTGTTTCCCATTACGCAAGAAATATCCAAATCTTCTGCCACTCATAGCTAATTGAAGAGTATTGGAAATATCCAAAACGCTTACTCCCAAATCAGTCGATTTTAATCTGTTTATGCTAACCTGTAGTTCTGGTTTATTGAATTTAAGATTAACATCAACGTTGCTAAAAGTGGAGTCTTTTCTTGCTTCTTCAATAAAGCGTGGTAAATCTTTTTCAATTTTGGAGAAATCTAAATTTTGCAGAATAAATTGAACCGGAAGATTTGAACCGAATGAAGAAGTAGAAATAGTTTGTTCCTGAGAAGGCAATACACGTGCATTGGGAATCCTTTTCAAAATTCTTGAAATTCTATCGTAAATTTGCTGCTGGCTTTGTTCTCTTTCGTCTGGTTCTACAAGAAAAACATTAATAAAGCCAGTATTGGTAGTTCCACCAGAACTTCGACCCGATGGAGCAGTTAAGCCGTAAACAAGTCGTGCTTCCGGAACGCTATCCATTATAACGTTACAATAGTAGTCAATATACTGCAATGTTTTATCAAAATCAGTTCCTTCTGGAGCAGTAACTGAGCATCTTATATTACTCCTGTCTTCAAGTGGTGCCAGTTCAGATTTTAGCAGTGAATTAAAAATATATATAAATCCAAAATTTACGAAAAGAATAGCAATAGCAAGCCACTTATGATTTGTAAAGAAACGTAAAGATGTATTATAATAAAATTCCATTTTACTAAAAAATGGCTCTGTGATCATATAAAATTTGGATTCTTTATGACTCTTTTTACCCATTATTACGTTTAGAACCGGCGTTAAAGAAAGAGAAACAAAGGCAGAGACCATCACCGCGCCAGCTATAACAATTCCAAATTCACGGAACAGACGACCTGTAAATCCCTGAAGAAAGACAATAGGTAAAAAAACGATTGAAAGAGTAATTGAAGTAGAAATTACTGCGAAAAATATTTCCTTTGTCCCTTCTCTTGCTGCTCTTAGTCTATCCATTCCGGATTCAATTTTTTTAAATATATTTTCTGTAACAACAATTCCATCGTCCACAACCAGCCCGGTAGCAAGAATTACAGCGAGCATAGTTAAAATGTTTATAGAAAATCCAGATAAATACATTATAAAAAATGTAGATATTAAAGAAACAGGTATATCAATTAATGGACGGAGGGCAATTACCCAGTTCCTGAAAAACAGGTAAACAATAAGAACCACAAGAATAATTGCAATTATTAAGGTTTCCTGCACTTCTTCAATTGACTTTTTAATAAACTTTGTCTTATCGCGACCAATATCAATAGCCATTCCATCAGGCAGATTCTTTTTAATTTCTTCAAGTCGCTTGTAAAATTCATCAGCAATTTCTACATAGTTTGAACCGGGCTGAGGAATGATTACAAGAGAAACTCCAATAATATTGTTCATTTTGATTGATGTTTCTTCATTTTCCGGACCAATAACAGCTTCTCCGATGTCGCTGAAACGAACAATTTTATTATCTGTTTGTTTTACAATTAAATTGTTAAACTCTTCTTCAGTGCTAAGCCGTCCATAAGTTTTTATTGTAAGTTCAGTTTCATTACCGCGAACTTTTCCGCCGGGTAAGTCAACATTTTCCTTATTTAAGGCAGTATAAACATCTTGAACAGTTAAATTATGGGCAGCCAGTTTAGCAGGGTCAATCCAGAGACGCATAGCTGGACGCTTCTGTCCGAATATATTTACTGCACTAACTCCGGGAATAGTTTGAAGTTTTTCAACTAGAACGTTTTCTACATAATCGCTTAATTCCGTAACAGTCATTTTGCTGCTCACAACCGGCATAAAAATAATAGGGTCGCTATCTGCATCTGCTTTGGAAACAATAGGTGGTGCGTCTATGTCTTGAGGTAATTGACGATTTGCCTGACTGACCTTATCTCTAACATCGTTTGCAGATTTCTCCATATCTGAACCAAGCTTAAATTCTACTGTAATTCTGCTGCTCCCAAGTGCAGAAACCGATGAAATTGATTTTACACCCTCTATTCCGTTAATTGCTTTTTCTAATGGTTCTGTGATTTGGGATTCCACTATTTCCGGATTTGCACCAGTATAGGAGGTGCTAACGCTTATAATCGGAGGGTCTATAGCAGGATATTCCCTTATGCCAAGGAACGTATAGCCAACAATACCAAAAATTACGATTAGAATGCTCATTACAATTGCGCCAACAGGACGACTTAAAGAGAAATCAGATAAAGTCATAATTATTACGTAATTCTATTTTAAGATTTTAAACAAGTTAATTTGATGCACTATTTTTCTTTTAACACAAGTATCA